>CP144827.1:0-9586 GCA_036689445.1 Candidatus Stammera capleta | reverse complement strand
AAAAAAAATCACAAAAAAACAAAACCTATATAAAAAAAATCACAAAAAAACAAAACCTATATAAAAAAAATCACAAAAAAACAAAACCTATATAAAAAAAATCACAAAAAAACAAAACCTATATAAAAAAATTATATATTTAATTTCAAACCTCTTTTTAATAAAATTTTATAATACTTTTCAGAATCATAAACCCTAAGATAAGGACTTTCTTTATTAAGAGACTTTTCAAGAGAAAAAATTTGATGAGGCATTTTCATATTACTTCAAATAATAAATTTACTATACCAATACCTATATTTTTTCTTAGATCTATTAAAATTTAAACAAACCTTATTTTTATTATCTAAAATATTTCCTAAAAACTTCATTTTATTTTTATTAAAACAAGATAATCTAATATTATTATTAATTTTATTAATAAAATCTTTACCTAAAATTTCTCTCTTAATTTTAATTAACAAATATCTCAAAGAAGGAAATTTCAATAAATCAATACCTATAACTCTCATTTTAAGTAAATGCCTATTTTTTAAAATAAGTAAATTATTAGTTAAATTATTACGAACAACTCAATTTTCATAATTATTTAAATTAAACCTTAACTCATTTAAAGAAATACCTCTAGAAGTGAAAAATCTTTTAGTTAATCAAATACGTAAAGGTTTATATTGTCCAGTATCAGGATTTTTATCTCTTAAAATAATTAAATATTTTAATTTTTCTAAAACATGTAAAGCATGTAAAGGAGGATCATAAGATTTTCTACCATTATTATATATATGTAACATATTCATAGAAAAAGATATAATTTCAAATGGAGCACGTATTTCAAATAAATATTCGCTATATAAACTATAATTACAATAAGCAATTAAAACAGAAGATAAAACTGTTAAAGTTTCACATAATTCAGATCTAGCATGAATACGTATACCTAATTTACGACGAAAATTAATAAGATCATTATTATAATGTCAATTATGATTACTTATTCTAGAAATAAATTTACTTGCTATTCCTTTAGGAATACGACAATTTAATTTAGGAACATATCTCCTATGAATTTTTTTTTTTTTGTTTATTTTATCTATTTTATTTACTATTTTTTTTATATTACTCAATTTAATTATTCTTATGGTAGATCAAGAATTTAATTATTTATAACATTTTATAAAAAAAAAACAAATTCATAAAATGATCCTTGTACAAGTATATAATAACTCTACCAAATATCATCAATTCAAATACATGGATTTTAATTATTTAATAAATTTATTAGAAAAATATAAATATTATTATATTTAATAAATAAATTTAAGTTTTTTTTTATTTTTTTTATTATCTAATATAATGAATTACATTTATCTAAAAAAAATATTTTATTTATTAAATAAATATTTAATTTAAATTATATATTATTATATATAATTTTATATTTATATAAAATATATTATACATAAATAAATATATAATTTATATAAAAATAATTTTTTTTTATTAAAAAAATTAATATAAAAAAAATAATTAAATTTTTTTTTAATATAAAATAAATATAAAAACTATAATTATAGTATAATTATATAGAATATATTTTTTTATAAATTTAATATTAATATTTTTAATAAAAAATTTATATTTAATAACAATATAATTTATATAATAACATATATAAATACAAAAATTTAAAAAAAAATATGTTTAATTTAAATAAACAAATAAATTATCAATTAACAGTTATATTAATATCTTTGTCAGAAAGTATAGAAAATATAATTTTAGTATGATTAATATATAATTATACAAATAGTTCATTTGCAATAGGTTTAATAACATTTGCTAATTATTTTCCTATGTTCATATCAGCTGCAATACTAATTTTTATAGCTGATTCAATAAATCCAATATATCAATATTATTTAAATAATATATTATTTATAATAATATCATTGTGTATATTTATTTTATTTTTCTTAAATATAAATGCTAATTCTTTTTTAATATTAATTTTTATATTACAAATGATTTATTCTATAACTAGAACAATAAATAAAATAAATTCTAATAAAATTATAAAATTATTATTTGACGAAAAAAAAGGAAATAAAATAATACAAATATCTTTTTCAATAACACAAATATTTCAAACATTAGGTAATTTATTTGGAAATTTATTTATACTTAATAATATAAGTTTATATGGATTTTTATTAATAAGTTTTTTATATTTATTAAATTTATTTTTTTCTTTTACATTACTAAAAAATAATAATAAATATTTTTTATTAAAAGAAAAAGAAAAAAGAAAAAAAAATACTCATTTAAATTTAAATTGATTTAAAAATATATTAAAAAATAAAAAATTAGTAGAATCTATATTTTTTTCTATACCATCTAGTGGATTATATCAATATTTAATTACAATATTACCATTTATTACTAGAATAATACATTATAAATCAAATTTTATTTTTTCTGTATTAAATTTTTTCTGTTCTCTATTTTCTTCTATAATTGGTTTTTTATTATATAAAAACACAATATCAAAAAAATTTATAGAAAAATATACTTTTATATTATGTTTTTTTTTATTAACATTAATGAGTTTTACTAAAAATTTTCTTTTTATTTTAATATTAAATTCTTTATGTTTTGGTTTTTTAGCTGGACATATAATTTGTATGCAAATAAAAATAAATACAAATTCTTCTTATTTTAATTTAGGAAAATTTATTATTTTACGTAATTCCATTACAAGTTTATCTAAAATAATTTTTTCTTTTATATCAGTTTATATATTAAATAATTTTTCTATATTTTATATATATATTTTTATTGCAATAACATCATTACTATTTCAAATAATATATACAATATTTAGTTTACAAAAAAAAAATCTTTTTAACAAATAAATATATTTTTTATAAAAAAAATATTTATATAAATATATACTAGAAAAAAAAATCTAGTATATATTTACTAATTTAAATAAAAATAAATAAATTTATTTATATTTAAAGTTACCAATTAAAAAAAAAATCAAACAAATAAAATTAAATTTTTTATTATAATTACATATATCAACAAATATAAACATAATATTTATATTTAAATACATAAAATACTATTTAAATAATGACTATAAATAAAAATTTTAATAGAATTTAAATTAAAATAACTACTTTATTTAAATAAAAAAAATGAGAGATATATTAAGAAAAAAAAAAAATTTAATATTTATAGAATCACATAATCCTTTATGTTCATTAATTATAAATAATACATTTTATAAAAAAAAAAATAAAAAAATAAAATTTGATGGAATATGATCTAGTTCATTATCTGATTCATTATGTAAAGGATTACCCTGACAATGAAATATTAGATATAAAAGAAAGAATAAAAAATATTTTTGATATTAGAACAGTAACAAAATTACCTATAATTATAGATGCAGATTCAGGAAAAAATAGTGAATATTTTTCTCATTATATAAATATAATTCAACAAGCAAATATTAATGCAGTAGTAATAGAAGATAAAAAAGGTATAAAGAGAAATTCATTATTAAGAAAAGTAAAAAAACAAAAATTAGAAGATATAGAAAAATTTTGTTATAAAATAAAAACTGGTAAAAAAAATATATATAAAAAAAATTTTATTATAATTGCAAGAATGGAAGGATTAGTATTAGGCGAAACAATGGATCAAACATTAAAAAGAGCATATAAAGCAACCAATTCTGGAGCAGATGGAATATTAATACATAGTATAAGTAAAAATCCAAAAGAAATAATAAATTTCAGTAAATTATATAAAAAAAAATTTCCTAATATACCTTTAATTTGCATACCTACAACATATACATCAATAAAATTTACAGAATTATATAAATATGGTTTTAATATAGTTATATATTCAAATCATTTAATAAGATCATCATACAAAACAATAAAAAAAACAATAAAATTAATACTAAAAAATAAAAGAACATACGAAATAGAAAATAAAATTACAAGTATAAAAAAAATTTTAAAAATAACAAATAATTTTATATAAAATGAAAAAATTAATTTTAGGTGCATATATAACATATGAATATGGACATCATCCATGTTCATGAAAATATAAATTTAAAAAAAAAAAGAAAATACAAGATATAAAAAAATATTTTTATTTATCAAAAATATTAGAAGAAGGGTTTTTTGATTTCATATTTTTAGCAGATACACCTTCAATATTTGAAGATGATAAAAATACAGGATATTGTAGTAGAACTACTTTTTTTGAACCTATAAGTTTATTATCATCTTTATCTAGTATAACTAAAAATATAGGATTAATAGGAACATCATCAACAACATATAAACATCCATATAATTTAGCTAGAGAATATTCTTCATTAGACCATATAAGTAATGGTAGAGCAGGATGGAATATAGTTACATCTTCTAAAATAAATAGTTCTAAAAATTTTGGATATTTAAAACATTTAGATCATAAAAAAAGATATGAGAAAGCAGAAGAATTTTATAAAATAGTTACAAAATTATGAAATAGTTGACCAAATAAATCATTTATACAAAATTATAAAAATGGTATTTTTTATAAAAAAAGTAAAATATTTAAAACTAATTTTAATGGTAAATATCATAAAATGTTCAATGCAATATTGAATATTTCTGAATCACCTCAAAAATATCCACTAATATTTCAAGCTGGATCATCAAAAAATGGAATTAAATTAGCTGCAAAATTTGCAGAATTAGTATTTACAGCTCAACCAAATTTAAATTCTTCTATAAATTTTTATAAAAAATTAAAAAATAAAATTAAAAAATATAATAGATATTTTAAAAATATACTAATACTACCAGGATTAAGTTTTTATATAGGAAAAAATAAAAAAGAAGCATTAGAAAAATTTCATTATTTACAAAATATGATTCCAGAAAAATTAGGAATTAATATGTTAGAAAATTTATTAGGTGGAACAATAAATATTTCAAATTTAGATATAAATAAACCATTACCAAAAATAAAATTTTCAAATTCAAATAAAAGTAGAAAAAAAATTATTGAATATATATCAAAAAATAATAAATTTTCAATTAAACAATTATATAAAGAAATAGTAATATCCAGAGGACATCTAAATATTATTGGTTCATATGATGAAACATGTAAAATTATGAAAAAATGATTAGATAATAATGCATGTGATGGTTTTAATATAATGCCACCTGTATTACCTGAATTTTTAGAAGAATTTATAGAAAATATAATACCTAGATTACAAAATTTAGGAATATATAAAAAAAAATATAAAAAAGGTACATTAAGAGAAAAATTAAATATTACAAAACCAAAAAATATTAATATTTTAAATAAAAAAATATGTTAAAAATAAAAAAAAATATTATTCTTGAAGATACAACTTTAAGAGACGGAGAACAATCTCCAGGAATATCATTTAATAAAAAAACTAAATTAAAAATATTTAATTTACTAATTGATATAGGAGTAAAATGAATAGAAGCTGGAATACCTATAATGAAAGGTGAAGAAGTAAAGTCATTAAAAAAAATGCTAGAAAGAAAAAATGAAGTAAATATAGTTGGTTGAAATAGAGGAATATTAAAAGATATTAAATATACATTATCTTTAGGATTTAAACATATACATATAGGTTTACCAACATCTAATATACAATTAAAATATAGCATAAAAAAAAGTAGTAAATGATTAATTAAAAATATAACAAATTTAATTAAATTTTGTAAAGACAAAGATATATTTGTATCTGTAAGCGCTGAAGATATAGGTAGAACTGATATTAATTTATTAAAAGAATATTCAATAGCAGTTGAAGAATCTGGAGCAGATAGATTACGTTTATCAGATACAATAGGAATATTAGATTATAAAAGTTATGGAAATAAAATTAAAGAAATAAAAAAAATATGTAATATTGATTTACAATGTCATTGTCATAATGATTTTGGTTTAGCTACTGCTAATACAATATCTGGTTTATCATCTGGAGCAAAATATTTTCATACATCTATAAATGGAATAGGTGAAAGAGCAGGTATAACAGATATATCTCAAATAGTAATGATATTAAAACAATTATATAATATAAATATTAATATAAATACAAAAAAATTATTAAAAATATCAAAAAAAATATCAAAATATACAAAACAAAAAATATATCCTTGATTACCAATAATAGGTTCTAATGTTTTTAAACATGAATCTGGAATACATACTAATGGAATAATTAATAATTATAAAACTTTTGAACCATTTGATCCTAAAATTATAAATACAAAAAGGAAATTTATAATTGGAAAACATTCAGGAACTAATTTATTAATTTATATTTTAAAAAAGAAAAAAATTAACATTAATATTAATATAATAAAAAAATGTTTAAAAATAATAAAAAATAAATTTATTTTAAAAAAAAATATAATTAATGAAAAAGAATTATGTAATTTATATTTAAAAATAAAAAAAATACATGATAAGAAAAAAAAATCCTATAGTAAATAAAATAATAGAAAAACATAGTAATGAAAAAAAAATTTTTCCAGGTAAAATTGTTGAAGTAAATGTAGATCATATTTATGTACAAGATGGAAATTCACATATTATTTCAAAATTATTTAATAAATATAATTTCAAAAAAATTTTTAATAGAAAAAAAATAAGTTTCTTTTTTGATCATTCAGTTTTATCTGTAAATAGAAAAATATCTTCACAAATAAAAAAATCTTTATATTTTGCAAAAAAAATAAAAGCAAATATTTATAATAGAGGAGAAGGTATAAGTCATATTTTAGCTATAGAAAATAATATTTTTAAACCTAAAGATATAGTTATAGGATCAGATTCACATACATGTACTGGAGGAATATTTCAATGTTTATCTCTAGGAATGGGAGCTTCAGATATTTTATATTCTATGATTACAGGTAAAACTTGATTAAAAGTACCAAAAACTATAAATATTAAAATTATAGGAAAACCAAAATCTATAATTAGAAGTAAAGATATTATTTTATATATATTAAAAAAATATACTCAAAAAAAATTTTTATATAAATCAATAGAAATAAATGGTAAATGAATAAGAAACTTATCTATAGATTCATCTTCAACTATATCTAATATGTCTGTAGAATTAGGTGCAAAATGTATTTTTTTACCTAAAGGTAAAAAAAAAATTAAAAATATGACAAATAAAATATCATATAACAATAGTAAAGAAAATATTACATTAGATATAAGTAAAATAAAACCTCAAATATCTAAACCTAATTGTATTACGAATATAACAAATATGGATAATATTTCTGGAATAAAAATAGATTATGTTTTTATAGGAAGTTGTTCTAATAGTAAATTAGAAGATATAAAAGAAATATATAATGTTTTAAGAAATAAAAAAATACATAAAAATATTTTTTGTATAATTAGTCCAGGATCTAAAAATATATATATAAAATCTATGCAAAAAGGATATATAAAAAAAATAGTAGAATCTGGAGCTATAATTTCTCCACCGGGATGTGGATCATGTATAGGTACACAAGGACCTATACCAGCTGATGGAGATAAAATAATGTCAACAATGAATAGAAATTTTACGGGAAGAATGGGAAATAATAAAAGTGAAATATATATTTCATCTACATTAGTAGCTATACATACGGCTTGTAAAGGTAAAATACCTAAAATAGAAGATTTATATGAATAAAGAAAAACTTAAAGTAAAATTAATTAAAAATAAATTAATATCTACAGATGATATTTTACCTGCTAAATATAAACATATGTTTACTAGTAATAAAAAATTATCTAAATATTTATTTATAAATAAATATCCTGATATTAATAAAAAATTACATAAATATAAAGTAATAATATCTAATGGTATATTTGGTATAGGAAGTTCTAGAGAACAAGCTGTAAGTGCATTAATTTATAAAGGTATTAAAATGATTATATCTCCTTATTTTGGGAGAATATTTTTTAGAAATTCATGAAATTTAGGTTTAATAGCATTAGAATTAATGGTTAAAGATATTAAAGATAACGATTACATATATGTAAACTTTAAAAAAAAATATTTAAAAAATAAAAATAAAAAATATAATTTTAATTTTATAAAAAAGAATATTAATAAAATTATTAAATATAAAGGATTAATTAAATATTTAATAAATAAAAATTTATGTTATATATAAAAAAGAAACAAAAATTTGATGGTTTAGCTAAAAAATATGATAAATATAGATTAAGATACCCGAAATTATTTTTTGAACAAATAAATTATTGAAGTAAAAAAAAAAATTTTAATAATATTTTAGATATAGGTTCAGGTACAGGTATAGTATTAGAAGGAATGACAGAAAAAGGAACAAAAAATAACCAATTTTATTCATCTGAAATATCTAAAGATATGATATCTATAGGTAAAAAAAAATTTCCATTTGCAAAATGAATAAATGGAAATATAGAAAATAAAATTTCTTTTTTACCTAAAATGGATATAATTATTTTTGCTCAATCATTACAATGAATAAACAGAAATAAAATTTTTAAGAAAATAAAAAAAAAAATAAATAAAAATGGAATTATTTGCATAATGCAAAATAATAGGAATTATAGGAAAAATATTTTTTTAAGAAAATATGAAGAAATATTAGAAAATATTAATCATTTATATTCAAGAAAATATAGAAAAATTAAATATTTAAATGAAATTAAATCTACATTTAATAAATATAATTGTAAATATATTTATATAAGTATTTTGTGAAAAAAAATATTTTTAATAAAAGAATTTATAGGTATGATAAATTCATCTACTCAAGTTAGTAAAGTTAAATCAATAAATAGAAAATTATTTAATATAAAAATATTGAATTTAATTAAAAAATATTCTAAAAATAATTTAATTAGATTAGATTATGAAAGTGAATTATTTATAGTTAAAGATTTTTCTTAAATTAAAATATATATTTTTTATTTAAAAAAAAAATTTTATTTTTTTTAATTATTTGTTATAATATAAAAATAACCCTCGTATTTAATAACTCTACTAAAATATCATTAATTCAATACGAGGGTTATTTTTATTCATAGAGTAAAAATTAATATTCGAAAAAATATTTTAAATATCAAATAAATAAAAATATTTTTATTCATAGAGTAAAAATTAATATTCGAAAAAATATTTTAAATATCAAATAAATAAAAATATTTTTATCTATCTATCTTTTATTTTATGTTTTTTTTTTTAAATTTAGAATTTTTATTTGTATATTTTTTTTTATTTATTAATAAAATAAATAGAAATAAAGAAGTATATATTATTTATATTACTTTAGTTCAGAATTAAAATTCGAATTTAATTTTAAATTTTTTTCTTTATTTTTTTTTAACTAAAAAAAAAATCACAAAAAAACAAAACCTATATAAAAAAAATCACAAAAAAACAAAACCTATATAAAAAAAATCACAAAAAAACAAAACCTATATAAAAAAAATCACAAAAAAACAAAACCTATAT
>CP144826.1:0-6963 GCA_036689445.1 Candidatus Stammera capleta | reverse complement strand
ATTTATTATGTAAATATTTATTAATTTTTATAATAGTAATATTATTATATTACATAATATTTATAAAATAAATATAATAATGGTGATAATTAAATATGAGTAAAGATATGTTAGTTATAATAAATAATTTTAAATTATTAAAAAGAAATATTTTTGATATTTATAATAATAAATTTATTATTAGAGGAATATATTATAGGGATTTTTTTTACATAAAAAAATATATAAATTATTTTAATTTAATTAAAATATCTTCTTATTATTTAAATAATAATAGTTATTTAAGTAATATTATATATATATGTAAAAAAAAAAAAGTTATACCTATAATAAATTTAAAAAAAAATTACGAAATAAATAATTTTTCTTTTAATTTAGAAAAATGAATATTTTTAAAAAAAAAAATATTAGAATTTTTGTTAAAAAATAAAATAAATAATATTTATATTATAAATATACCTTGTTTTATTTATAAAAAATTTTTTATAAATAAAAATATATTTAAAATAATAGAAAATATTTTTTTAAAATTTTATAAAAAATTAAATATTATTTTGTCTTTTTGTTTAATTAAAATATCAAAAAAAATATATAAAAATATAAAAGAATTTTTATATTTTATTATAAATAGAAATATTTCTATATTAATAGAGATAAAAAATTTACATAAATTAATTAAAAATAATTATTTTTATAAAATTATAAGTTTTTTTCAAAAAAAAGACATAAATTTTTTAATAAAAATTAAAAAAAAAAGAGAAATAAAATTTTTAAAAAAAATAATATATTGTAAAGATGGAATAAGACAAACTTCTATTAAATGTAGTTTATATAATAAATAAATATTTATATATGATTATTTAAACCCTATTTTTATAGGGTTTAAAATAATCTTTACCTTACTTACTTTTTTTTTTAATTTACATAAGAAGGACAAATATTTCCTGTAGCATTTAAGTTAATATTACCTGTTTTAGATAAATTTTCCATTTCAAAAGTAGAACCTTTTTTAGCACTAACATTATTAAATGTTACTTCTATATTATTTCCTTTTAATCCATGAAAAATAAATTTTCCAGGTGTTAAGACTTTAACAGAATCAAAATGAATATTTTTATATTGAGGAATTTTATTACCTACAGCATTTTTATTATAAAACATATCTAAAAATATAGGATATTGGACATCTTTTATACAAATATTTTTATAATCTATTTCACTTACTAAACCGCCTTTAGATCTATCACTTTTTATACGTAAACCACTAGTTGTACCATTCATAGATAGATTATTTACTAAAATATTATTAACTTTTCCAGAAGTTTCACTTCCTATAGACATTCCATGACCTTTTCCAAATATATTATTTATAATTGAAATATGGTCTGTAGGTGAACTTGAAGCTTTTATAGCAACATTGTCATCACCAGTACTTATATAAGAATGAATTATAGTAAAGTTTTTTGAAGAACCTGGGTCAATACCATCTGTATTACGAGCATCTGCTGGAGTATTAATATTTACATTTCAAGCTGTAAATCCATCTACATTTGATGTAGCAACATGAAAATTAGGAGAATTTTTTAATGAAATTTTATAGAGAATAAAATTTTTTGAATTTTTTATTTCCATTAATCTAGGATTATTTTGAGATTTATTTTTTTTTTGAGCTTCACTAGCTAAATTCCACCAAGTTTTTGTAGTACCTTTAATAACTGAATTACCTTGACCATCAATTATTCCATTACCATATATTCCACTATTTACAGTATTATTAACAGTTATAAAAGGGTTACATCCTTTACCCACACCATCTAATGTACCACATTTATGATTACCGTTATCAAATAATGAACTATCAGGAATTGCTGATAAAACTGTTCCTTTATCTATAAATAAACCACCATTTGAAGGTATTGATAATGGTCCAGAATAAAAATGAAATACTTTGCTGTTTAATGATTTTAAAGTAACTACTTTTTTTTGTTTAGCGCAACGATTTATTTCATTTTGAATTGTACTAGTACTGTTTTTATTATTAGCACTTAATATACTACAGCTACTAGGAATAATAGGTTCTTTTACTTTACGAGTATCTCCTGAAGATACTGCTGAACTTATACTTAATAAAAAAAAACCTATTACATAAAATAAGTTTTTAAAACATGAATAAATATTTTTTTTCATATAGATCCTATATAAATTAATTTAACAAAATGAATATTAAGCAAATTCATTTTGAATATAAATAAAATTTTTTCCTTCTTGTAAATTAATTCAATTGTATCATTAAAAATAAATTAATACAAATAAATAAAGAAAATATTTTTTTTATTAAAAAAAACTTGAAAAAGTTATTAACAAATAAACGCTAGCAAAACAACGCATAAACACTAGCAAAACAACGCATAAACGCTAGCAAAACAACGCATAAACACTAGAAAAAAAACAATTAATAATGTGATGAAACTGTGGTATGTTTCAGAACATTGAATCAATTTATTTATTTAAACCATGTATTTCATGTATTTCATGTATTACATGTATAAATAATAATAGTAAAAAAAAAAATTAAATAACATAAGGAATATGAGGATAACTATTCTTAAGTTTTATACCTAAATTTAATATAGCTACATTTACATGAGGATAAAAAAAACAAACATCAATTAATCTTTTTATAAATTCTTTTTTAAAATTCAATAAACCTTTATTATCATTATAATAATTAGAACCAAATTGTAATTTCAAATTTTTTCAAGAAATTAAAACACCTTTTCTATTTTTTATTATTCTAGTTCTTCAAGTTAATCATATATATATATCAATAGCCAAAGGAGATCTCATCGATTTAATAACATTTATGTCTATAGGTAAAGAAGTATTTCTTATTTCTTTATAAAATTTATCAGATAAAGTTATATTACTATTTCAAAAAGATTTACATTTAATATCTTTTCCATAAAATAAAATTCCTTTATCAACTATAGTTAATTTATTAAATTTATGTGTATTATCTTGATTATACGTTAAAGTTATTGTAGAATGGAACAACTTCATTATTTGTTTTTTTACTCTATTTATAGAACCATTTTTACCTCCAGTTGGAGTTATACCTAATTTTTTTATAAAATCATTTTGCGTTTTACCTAAAAATAATTTTGAAGATTTAGTTAATTTTGCTTCAGTACATATTCATATCATTAAAATACGAGGTATTAAACCATAAGGTAAACCATATTCAGGATCTGATATAATTTTTAATGATGTTTGACCATTACTTCTCTTAAAAAAAGTATCTTTTATATTTGAATGAGGTATTGATGCACAAGCTAATATACTAGTTATATATCCAATAGATTTTTTATTTGTTAATTTATTACTAATAAATTTTGTTCTTGAATTATTAACTTTATATTTTTTATTTGATTTAATATCTTTTTTTTTAAATATCATATTTTTACATTAAAAAATAATTTTAATAGAAACATAAATATATATATATAAAAAAATATTTAATAATTTAATAAAAAATTTTCAACAATATTATTATAACTTTTTTATTTAAAAAAAAAAGTATTAAAAAACTTGAAATATTTAAATAATAATATATAATTAATTATATTAATTTTCTTCTTGTATATTTTTATTTTTCTTGAATAAAAAAAATAATAAAGGATGGTAAATACTAATATATGTTACGATATAATAAAAAGAATAAATTTATAAAATATTTTTTTTTCTTTTTTAGACAATTTTTATTAATAAACGCAACTAGTATATTTATTCCTATTATTTATGGATTAGATTTTTCTAGAATATTAATATTGAATAGTATAAGTAATATTATTTATATGTTCGTATGTTGTCGTAAAAATAAATATGTTGATCTCGAATCATATTTAGGTCCTAACTTTATTTTTTTTTCTCCACAATTAATTTTTTTTTTATCTAAAAATAAACAAGAAAATTTAATTGGAGCATTTATATTTTATGCAATTATATTACAGATAATAGTTTTTTTTGTAATAAAATTTGGTTTTAATTGAATAAATTTTTTTTTTCCTCCTGAAATAATTGGATTAATATTAATTTCAATTATTTTAAATGTGAATATATGTAGTATTTTAAATAATAGGTTAATTTTAAATATAAACGAAATATGAAATTTAAAATATGATTTTATTTTTATTTTTACTATTTTAGTAATAATATTTAGTATTTATATATGTAAAAATTATTTATTCATGTCAATATGAATAAGTACATTAATTAATTATATATTATCAATAATATTAAAAGTGAATAAATTTAATAATAACAATTTATACGATAATGATAAATTAAAATTATTTTATTATCCTAATTTCGATATTAATGTAATAATTTTATTATTTCCTTTTGTTTTTATTTCTTTAACTCAACATATAAATTGTTTTTTTTTAATAAAAAAAATGAAAAAAAATGAAGATTTAATAAATAATTATGATTTATTTAAATCTGTTATGATAAATAGTATTGTAAATATTTTATCTATTTTTATTGGATCTATACCATTAACATTGTATCATGAAAATTTAAATTTATATAATTTAAAAAAAAAAAAAATATTTTTATATAAAAAATATACATATTTTTTTTATTTTAAAATAATTTTATTTTCTTTATTTTTTTATAAATTAATTAACTTATTTTTTTTTAATATTCCTTTACCTGTATTATTAGGTGTTTATTTTTTTTTATGTAGTGTAATATTTTTTTCTGGAATATCATTATTTAATTATTTTAATATATATAATGTAAAAAATATTTTATTGTTATTAATTATGTTTTTAATAAATATAAATGATTTTAAATTAAATATATGAAAAATAAATTTTAATAACATTATTTTATCTATAATAATATGTTTATTAATTAATTTTATATTTAAAATTTTTAATTATATTAGATATACTATTTTTTAATTTTTTAAGAATATATTTTTCTTTTTTTTATATCTTTTATTCCTGATTTTCTAAAAAAATATGTATTTATTTGATCTCTTCATTCACATGAATTTAAATATTGTTTTTTTATTTTTTTTTTTATATTTTTAAATATTTTATAGTTTATAAAATTTTTTATTTTTTTTCATAAAAATATTCATTTATTAATTTCATTTACTGATTTAAAATTTTTATCATATATATATTGTATAATATTTTTTTTTGATCTTTTTAAAATATATTTATATGGTAAATTATAAAAAAATAAAATTAATTTTTCTGGACATTTATTTAAATTACTAAATTTATTTTTATTTTCACTAGAATATTGATTTATATATTCATTATTATTTATAATTCTGTTGACACCTAATTTATATCTATTAGAATAATGATATATACCTGAATTAGAATATTCATATCCATCTATATTTGGTCCATAGTCATTTTTATTTATCATAAAATTTAAACCTAAAATAGAAGTATAATTTTCATATATTTTTGAACTATTAAAAATAATTTTCCTTATATTTTTTATAGCTAAATTATTTTTATTAAATTTAAAAGATAATTTTATTCATTCTTTAAGTAAAGAATTTAAATTAATATCTAAATTTCATAAAATTTTACCATAACCAAATAAATTTGATTGATCAAATTCATGTCTAGTTCAATTAAAATTATTACTTATATTTGATATAGCAGTTATACCGTAATATTTTGTGGAATTAAATTTTCCAGATACTAATTTTTTTATATTTAATTTTTTTTTTAAAGTACATACATTAAAATTTAATATATTTTTTCATTTATGTAATAATCAACATATATCAGTTTGTTTTTTAGTATGTTTTTTTGTAATTTGTAATTCTAGTAATTGAGATGTATTTAACATAGATCCTAATAAAGGAGATATTGGTTCTGTAATTTGATATCCAATCGGTCCACTTTTAATTTGTAAAATAATATTATCTAAAAATAATTTATCTAATTTTTTAAAATTATTAAAAACAAAACATGCTCTATCAATTTTTTTGTTTCTTCAATTTTGTTTTTGATTAGTAGAACATTTTCAAATAAGTAATCCATTAAAAGATTTTAATGGTTTTGCAATTACATTTGCACATTCTGCATGATTTCTTTTATAAAAAGTATCATCATTATTATTTTTTAAATTTATTTTAACTAATAAACCTCCTAATTTTGGTATATATTTATATATGTTTTTTATTTTTTTATTTCATCAAAATATAACTTTTTTATTCAATGGATCAAATGTAGATAAATTTCCAAGTATAATTGGACTTTTATAATTTACAGAAATAAATAATTTTATATTGTATTTATTAAATATTTTATATATCTCATATAATTGAATTAATAATTTTTTTGTAATTAAATAAGTAGAAGGAATATTAACATCATCATTATTAATGCATATATAATTTATACCTATACTAGTTAACAATTTAGCATAAAAATTAATTTTATTTAAATCAAAATTAATATTATTATTAAAAAAAAAAATAGAATTTCCAAAATGATTATTTTTTATACTTCCATCTAAATTATCTAAATGATTTATCATTCTAATTTTTAAATTAGGTTTTTCTCTAATAAAAAAATTTTTATTTTTAATTTTTTTTAATTGAATTAATTTAAATAAATAAAATAAAGAATACATAAATCCAGAATTACTTTTAGATAAGATAAATATCTTTTTATTTTTATAATTTATACAATATTCTCCTAAATTAAATGACTTATTATAATAAAATATAATTGTAGATTTTTTTATACTAGATGTAAATTTAATTAAATTTTTATTTATAAAAAATTTAATTTCTTTACTAAGAAAATTTTTAATTTTTTTATGTATAAAAATATTTTTAAAAATATTATTATATAATATACTTTTTATTCAAAAAGTATCATTAATATCAGGTAATCAACATTTAGAATATTTTTTTGTCAT
>CP144825.1:143516-301361 GCA_036689445.1 Candidatus Stammera capleta | reverse complement strand
ATATAAATAAAAAAATTAAAAAAAATAAAAATTAAATTATAATAAATAAACTATAACTTCAATACATTTTATTATATAATCAAAAAAAGAAGAAGCTATAATTTTATCACCAACAATATATTTACCTTTTACTAAAAATAAAGGAACCGAATTAACATTAACTAAATCTATAATTTTTTTTTCAAGAAAAAATTTATTATTAATTTTATTACTATAATACAATTTATTAAAATTATGTACTTTTTTTATACCTAATAAATTCATAAAAATTTTTTTTACTTCATTAAAATTTAAATTTTTATTATGAATTATTTTATTAAATATAATAATAGTACTTTTATTATAATCTACTTTAAAATTCTTAAGTAAAATCCAAGATCTAGATAAATTACTACCCAATAAATCATTATTAATATTAATATGATATCTATCGATATCTAAACCTAGATTGTCTTTAAATATTTCACCTATATTTAATTTATACTCTAACTCATAACAATGAGGACATAAAAAAGAAAAAAATTCAACAACATCAGGAACATTATTAATTTTTTTTTTTAAAATTCTATAATTTTTACTATATATTTCTTTTTCTATTTTTTGTCTAGAAAAATTTTTCTTACCAAAACTAGGAAAATGATAAAAAAAACAAATTAAACACAAAAAAAAAAAAGTAAAAACAAAAAACAATTTTCTCTTTTTAAAAATATTCATTCTATTTAATAATTAAATTCAATATTTAATACATTATATAATCAATTATTTAAAAATACAAATTTTATTTCAAAAAAAATAATTTGATTTAATTAAAACAATAAGTTATTATAAAACAATTTATTTAAAAAAACAATTATTCTATCTATAATTAATTCATTATAATATTTTTACTATATGTATAATAATAATTTATTTTATAACGTAATAGTAATAGGGGGAGGTCATGCAGGTATAGAATCTTCTTATATTCTATCAAAAATGAAAATTAAAACTTTATTAATAACTTACAATATTAAAAATATTGGTAAAATGTCATGTAATCCAGCTATAGGAGGTATAGGTAAAAGTCATTTAGTAAAAGAAATAGATGCATTAGGTGGTCTAATGGGAAAAGTATTAGATAAATCTGGAATACAACATAAAATATTAAATAAAAGTAAAGGATATGCAGTTAGATCAACAAGAATTCAAGTTGATGTAAACATATATCCTAAAATAATTCTTAATAAACTTAAAAAATTAAATAAATATTTAAATATATATGAAGATGAAGTAATAGATTTAATAATAATAAAAAACTGTATAAAAGGAGTTTTAACAACAAAAAAAAAATTTTATACTGATATAGTAATATTAACTACTGGAACTTTTTTAAAATCAAAAATATTTATAGGTTTAAAACATTTTAAAGGTGGAAGAATAAATGATCATTCATCTTATTTATTATGTAAATTTATAAAAAAATATCCCTTTGATTTTGGTTATTTAAAAACTGGAACTCCTCCACGTATAGATAAAAAATCAATTAATTTAAATATTTTAGAAAATCAATTTAGTGAAAATATAGATAATTTTTCTTTTTTTAGTTCTTTAAGAAAAAATAAAAAATTACTTCAAATAAAATGTTATTTAACTAATACAAACGAAAATACTCATGAAATTATTAAAAATAATTTAGATAAAAGTCCTTTATATAGCAACCTAATTATAGGAAAAGGTCCTAGATATTGTCCTTCAATAGAAGATAAAATAGTTAATTTTCCAAATAGAAAAAAACATAATATTTTTTTAGAACCAGAAAGTTTATCTAATAATATTATATATCCTAATGGTATATCTACTAGTTTACCTATAGATGTTCAAAATAAATTTATTCATACTATTAAAGGTATGGAAAAATCTGTAATAATACAACCTGGTTACGCTGTTGAATATTTATTCTTTAATCCTAAAAATTTATATAAAACTCTTGAAAGTAAATTTATTGATAATTTATTTTTTGCTGGACAAATAAATGGAACAACTGGTTATGAAGAAGCAGCAGCTCAAGGTTTAATTGCTGGAATAAACGCTTATTTAAAAGTTAAAAATAATATAAAAAAAAAATTTTTTATTCCTGATAGATTAAATTCATATATAGGTGTTTTAATTGATGATTTATGTAGTAAGGGCGTAAATGAACCGTATAGAATGTTTACTTCCAGATCAGAATATAGATTATTTTTAAGAGAAGATAATGCAGATTATAGATTAACTCCAATAGGATATAAATTAGGTTTAATAAGTAAAAAAAAATGAAAGTTTTTTAAAAAAAAAATTAAATATATATATGATACTTATTATTTTTTAAAAAAAAAAAAAATAAATATAAAATATTTACCTAATTCTATTTTAAATAAATATTTTAATAAAAAAAAAAAAATAAAAATTACTTTAAAATCATTGATAATTAATTACTCAATAAAATTAAATAAAATTATACATTTATTTAAAATAAATAAAAAAAATTTTTTAAAAGAAATTGAAATTTTAATTAAATATGAAGGTTATTTAAATAAGCAAAAAAATGAAGTAAATAAATTAAAAAAATATAAAAAAATAATTATTCCAAAAAATATTAATTTTAATAAAATATTAAATCTTTCTAAAGAAGCAAAACAAATACTAAATAAATATAAACCTTCTTCAATAAAAGAAGCTTATCAAATTTCTGGAATTACTCCAACCTCAATTATTTCTATAATAATATATTTAAAAAAAAAAAATTAAGATATTTATTAAAATATTAATTATATATTTATGATTACATTTTTTTTAACATAATTTTTATAAATTATAAAAAAATTCTATAAAAAATAGTTATTTATTAACTTAAATTGTTTTTTTTATAAAAAAATATTAAAATATATAACATACAAGTTTTGTTTAAATTAATTTTTTTATAAAAAATATATTATTTAAAAATTAAAATACAAATACATATAAATTATTTAATTTGAGTTTTAATTATGATTAAAAGTATTATTTGACAATTTAAATTACCTTCTAATTATATTAAACATCATTTAACTCATTTACAATTTAATTTAATAAAATTTAAATTTTTAAATAACTTAAATAACAAATATTCATTTTGAATCTTAAATATAGATTCATTATTTATTTCTTTATTTTTAGGTTTTATATTTATTTATTTTATTAAATATTCAATAAATAAAATTAAATATAATAGTTTATTTAACAAAATATATATTTTATCAGATATAATAATTTTATTTATCTATAAAAATGTTATTAATATATGTGGTAAAAAAGATAAATATATATTTTCTTTAGCTTTTATTGTTTTTAATTGAATATTTTTAATGAATTTGATGAGTTTATTACCATTAGATTTGATATCTTTTTTTTTAAAAAAAATATTTAATATAAATAATTTTGTTTATGTTCCATCTTCTGATATAAATATAACATTAGCTATGTCTTTAGGTATTTTTATAATAATTTTTTTATATAAATGTAATTATTATGGTATATTTAATTTATTTAAATCAATTTTAACTCATCCTTTTAATTACAAAATTTGTATACCTTTTAATATTATTATAGAATCAATTAATTTATTTTCTAGATTTTTATCTTTATCCTTAAGATTATTTGGTAATATATATTCTGGTGAAATAATTTTTATTTTAATTTATTTTATTGTTCCTTTTTGGTTACAATGATTATTTATTTTTCCTTTAATGTTTTTACATATATTTATATCTTTTTTACAATCTTTTATATTTATGATATTGACATTAATATATATATCATAAATTTAATTTATAGGAGTTTTTATGCAAAATAGTATTTTATATATTTCTTCTGCTTTAATGATGGGTTTAGCTTCAATAGGTGCATCTATAGGTATAGGTATTTTAGGAGGTAAATTTTTAAATAGTGTGTCTAGACAACCAAGTCTGGTTTCTTTATTACGTAATCAATTTTTTATTGTTATAGGTTTAATAGATGCTATACCAATGATAATTATTGGTTTAAGTTTATATATTATTTTTTCGGTAGTTAAATAATAATTTATTTTTTTTATTTAAGATTTTTATAAAAAAAAATTTAATTTATGGAAATTAATGTAACTTTATTAAGTCAAATGTTATTTTTTTTTATATATGTTTTATTATGTATAAAATATGTATGACCTTATATTAATGATGTAATAGAAAAAAGACAAAGAGATATAATTTTAGAACAATCTAAAATTAAAGATGCTAAAAAAAAACTTTTAGAAATTGAAAAAAAAATTCAAAAAATTTTAATAAAAACTAAAAACAAATCTGCAAAAATAATTTCTAATGCTAAATATAATGGTTTGTTATTAATTAATAATTCTAAAATAAAAGCTAAACATGAATATAATAAAATATTATTAAATATTAAAAACGAAATAGATATAGAAAAAAAAAAGTTATACAAAGATTTTTCAAAAAATATCTCTAATATTATTAATTTAATTTTAATTGAAATTACAGAAAATATTTTTGATAAAAATTCAAATAATAAATTTATTAATAAAATAATAAATAAATATAAAATTAATTTATAAATAAAATGTTGAATATTAATAAATCATATAGTTATTCATTATATATATATAATATTTTAGATAATAAAAATAATACTTTTATTAAATGAAAAAAATTTATGAATTTATTAAAAATAATTATAAAAGATAACGATTCTTTATTTTTTTTATATGAATTAAATAAAAAATGTTTTCTTAAAAAATTTTATATTATTTTAAATAATCATATTTTTTTAAGTAAAAATATGAAAAATTTTATAAAAATTCTTTTTGAGAAAAATTTATTTTGTAATTTATCATCTATATATTTTAATTTATTAAATATTTACTTAAATAAAAATAAAATAATTAACGTGAATATTTATACAAAATATAATTTAAGTAAAAAAAATATTTTTATTATAAAAAAAATTATAAGAAAAAAATTTTTTGGTTATAAAATATGTTTCTTTTTAAAAAAAGATATAAAAATATTTGCAGGTTTTAAAATATATATAAATGATTTAATATTTGAATTAAATATTTTAAATACCATTAAAAAAATTAATTTATTTTTTAATTATAATTAAAGAGTAAAAAAATGTCATCTAAAATTAATAAGATAAGTAAATTAATTAAAAATAAAATAAATTTATTAAATAATAAAGTAAACATTTATTATGAAGGTAAAATTATATCTATAATAGATAATGTAATTAAAATAGTTGGTTTATCTAAAGTATTATTAAATGAATTAATAGAATTTCCTAATAATTTAGGATATGCATTAATTTTTAATTTAGATAAATATATAGTTAGTGCAATACCTTTATCATCATGTTATTCTGATATACATGTTGGTATGAAAGTTAAAAGTACTGGTAAAACTATTAGTGTTCCTGTTGGTAAAAAATTATTAGGAAGAATTGTTAATTCTTTAGGAGAATTTATTGATGGTAAAGAAGATATAGTTTTTGATAAATTTTATCCCATAGAACAAAATTCTCCTTTAATTACTGATAGACGTTTTATTAATAGACCATTATGTACTGGATATAAATCTATTGATAGTATGATTCCTATTGGTTTAGGACAGAGAGAATTAATTATAGGTGATAGAAAAACAGGTAAAACTAGTTTAACTATAGATATAATTATAAATCAACGTAATACTAAAGTAAAATGTGTTTATGTATCTATAGGACAAAAGTTATCTTCTGTTTTTAATATAGTTAAAAAATTAGAATATTATAATGCATTAAAATATACGATAATAGTTGTTGCATCTGCTTCTGAGAGTGCAGTTATGCAATATATATCTCCTTATTCTGGTTGTTCTATAGCTGAATATTTTAGAAATATTGGTGATGATGTTTTAATAATTTATGATGATTTATCTAAACATGCTATTTCTTATAGACAAATATCTTTGTTATTACGTCGTTTTCCTGGAAGAGAAGCTTATCCTGGTGATATTTTCTATTTACATTCTAGATTATTAGAAAGATCATCATATGTTAATTATAATTTTATAAAAAGATATAATAAAAATTATTCTAAAAATTGTTTATCTGGATCTTTAACTGCTTTACCAATAGTAGAAACATATGAAGGAGATATATCTTCTTTTATTCCAACTAATATTATATCTATAACTGATGGTCAAATTTTTTTAGAATCTAGTTTATTTAATTCTGGAATTAAACCTGCTATTAATCCAGGTATTTCTGTTTCTAGGGTAGGTTCATCTGCTCAAACAAAAATAATGAAAGAATTTTCAGGATCTTTAAGAACTTCTTTATCTCAATATTATGAATTATTAAATTTTTCACAATTTTCTTCAGAATTAGATGATAATACTTTATATCAATTAAATTATGGTAAGAAAATTGTAGAAATTTTAAAACAAAATCAGTATAATCCTTTATCTTTATTTCATCAAATATTAATTTTATTTTCTTTGAAATATAAATATTTAGATAATATTGATATAAAAAATATTTGTTTTTTTGAAAAAAAATTAAATATATATGCATCTAAAAATTTTTGTGAATTGGAAAATAAAATAAATAATCAAGGATTATTAAATAATAAAATTATAAGAGAATTAAATAAAATTATTATTAATTTTAAAAAAAAATATAATTTTTAATTATTTTTTTGGAGATATATATTGATAAATAAAAAAAATTTAAAAATAAAAATAAATAGTATTAAATATGTTTATAAAATTACTAAATCTATGGAAATGATATCTATATCTAAATATAGATATTTATATAAAAAATTTATTGTTAATAATTATTATTTGAATTATATATATAATATATTAAATAATGTTTTTATTAATAATAAAAGATTTTTTTTTATTCAAAATAAAAAAAATATAGATAATATTTTTTATTTAGTTGTTTCTACTGATCAAGGTTTATGTGGTAATTTAAATACAAATTTATTTAATGAATTAGTAAAAAATATAAAAAAAAATTTTTTTTTTAAAAAAAATATATATTTAATTTTATTAGGAAAAAAAAGTTATTTATTAATAGATATTTTAAAAAAAAAAAAAATAAAATTTATTTTATTAAAATATTATTATATAAATAAAATATTAAATAATTTGAATAATAAAATTACAAAAAAAATTATTTTTTTTTATAAAAAAAATGTAAATACAAAAATATTTATTGTTAGTAATATATTAAATAATAAAAAAATAATATGAAATATAGATCAATTATTACCTATTAAATTAAATAAAAACATAAATAGAGTAAATTATTTATATGAAAATAGTAAAAATATTATTATAGATGAAATATTATTTAATTATATTAATAATAAAATTTTTAATTTTATATTAAATAATATGGTTTCTGAATATTCTTCTAGAATATTAGTTATGAAAAACGCATCTATAAATTCAGAAAATTTATTTAAAAAATTAGACTTGACTTATAATAAGTTACGTCAATTTATTATTACACGTGAAATTATTGAATTAGTTTCTAGTTTGAATAAAATATAATTATATTTTTATGGTTTAAATTATATGAAAAAATATAAAGGTAAAATTGTTAAAATATTAGGTGCTATTGTTGATGTTGAATTTTATGATGAATATATTCCAAGAATATTTAATGCATTACATGTAATAAAAAATAAAAAAATAATATTAGTTTTAGAAGTTCAACAACAATTAGGTAATGGAATAGTAAGAACTATAGCTATGGGTTCTACATTAAATTTATGTAGAAAAATGAAAGTTATAGATTCATTTAAAAAAATATCTATACCAGTAGGTAAAAAACTTTTAGGTAGAATAATAAATGTTTTAGGTAAACCTTTAGATGGTAAAAAAAAAATTAAATCTAAAGAAAAAAGACATATATATAATTTTCCTCCAAAATATACAGATTTATCTTCATCTCAAAATATTTTAGAAACTGGAATAAAAGTTATTGATTTAATATGTCCTTTTTTAAAAGGTGGAAAAATAGGTTTATTTGGAGGTGCAGGAGTTGGTAAAACAGTAAATATGATGGAATTAATTAGAAATATAGCAATAAAACATTCTGGATACTCAGTTTTTACTGGAGTTGGTGAAAGAATAAGAGAAGGATATGATTTTTATAAGGAAATGTGTTATTCAAAAGTAATAAATAAAGTTTCTTTAGTTTATGGTCAAATGAATGAAACTCCTGGTAATAGATTTCGTGTAGCACTTACTGGTTTAACAATTGCTGAAAAGTTTCGTGATGATGGATATGATGTACTTTTTTTTGTAGATAATATATATAGATATATACTTGCTGGTACTGAAGTATCTTCTTTATTAGGTCGTATTCCTTCTTCTGTAGGTTATCAACCTACACTTTCAGAAGAAATGGGTATATTACAAGAACGTATATCTTCTACTAAAAATGGTTCTATTACATCAGTTCAAGCAGTTTATGTACCAGCAGATGATTTTAGTGATCCATCGGCAATAACTACTTTTTCTCATCTTGATGCAATAATAGTATTAGATAGACAAATAGCTGCATCTGGTATTTATCCTGCTATTGATCCTTTATTATCTAGTAGTGATCAATTAGATCCTAATATAGTTGGTATAGAACATTATAATGTAGCACAATCTGTAAAAAAAATATTACAAAAATATAAAGAATTAAAAGATATAATATCAATATTAGGTATGGATGAATTATCAGAAGATGATAAATTGTTAGTTTATAGAGCAAGAAAAATACAAAAATTTTTATCACAACCTTTTTATGTAAGTGAAATATTTACTAATATTAAAGGTAAATATGTTTCTATAAAAGAAAATATAAAAGGATTTAAAGATATTTTAAAAGGTAAATATGATCATATACATGAAAGTAATTTTTATATGATAGGTGAAATTAATAAAAATATATTAGAAAAAAAAAAATAAAAATATGAGTTTAAATATTACAATTATATCTAAAGATTGTGTTATATTTAATAACAATATAAAATATTTAAAAGTTTTAGGTTTATATAATGAATTTGAAATTTATTTAAATCATACACCAATTTTAAATATTTTAAATAATAGTATTTTAGTTTTAAATTTTTATAAAAGAAATAATGTATATTATTATATAATTAATGGTATTTTAGAATGTAATTTAAATAAAATTACTATTTTAGTTAATAAATTTATTAGTGTTTATAATTTAAATAAAAAAAAAATTTTAAATAAAAAAAAAAAAATATTATTTGAATTAAAAAAAAAAAACATAAAAAAACATATTAATATTTTTTTATTGTTAAATTATAAATTAAAAAAATATAATAATTATTTGTTATTTTTAGAATTTAATAATAATTAATATTATTTTTTATATTTATTATTACTAATACTTAGTTTTAATAAATATGATAATTTTTATTATTATATTTATTATTATAGTATAATAATATATATTAATATAAAAAAAAAAGGGGTTATAGCTCAATGGTAGAGCATCTGTTTTGCACGCAGAAGGTTAGCGGTTCAAGTCCGCTTAACTCCATTTTAGCCGGCTTAGCTCAGAAGGTAGAGCAACTGACTTGTAATCAGTAGGTCACCAGTTCGATTCCGGTAGCCGGCAAATAATTATTATTATTAATAAATAATAATTTAATAAATTTATTTTTTTTTGGTGGGATTCCTGAGTGGTTAAAAGGGACAGACTGTAAATTTGTTGTCATAGACTTCGAAGGTTCGAATCCTTCTCCCACCATGTAATTTATATAAATAATAATATAAATAAAAAAATATTTGCGAGTATTATATAAAGGTTATTATATTAGCCTTCCAAGCTAAATATACGGGTTCGAATCCCGTTACTCGCTTATTTTATTTTTAAATAATGTATATTTTTTTATTATATTTATTTATTTTAAATGAATAAATTATTTTTCTTTTTAAATTTTTTTTTAAATTTTTTATTTTAAATAAAAAGATTTTTTTTATATTTATTATTTTAAATAAGTATTTATTTTTTAATAAATATTTTTTTTCTATTAAATTTATATTTAAGATTATTAATTTTATATATTTTAATTTATTTCTTTTTATATTTAATTTATTTTTTAATTTTCTTATTGAAATTATTATTTCTTTTATTAATTTAAAAATTTTAATTTTAACTTTATTTTTAAAATGTTCTTTATTATTAATACATAATATTTTTTCATGCATTATGGATATTAAATTGTTTTTTTTATAAAAATTTTTAAATTTTTGTCAAAAATATTCTGTTAAAAATGGAGTTATAGGATGAGATAATACTAAAATAGTATTTAATGTATTTAATAATATATTTATATTATATTTATATTTATTTTTATTTTTTATATATATTTTTATTGATTCTAAATATCAATCACAAAATTTTTCTTTTAAAAATTTTGATATTAATTTACATAAAAGGTCAAATCTTAATTTTTTTATATATTTATTATATTTATTTTTTAATTTATTTAATGATTTTATTATTCAATATTCAATTATAAGTAATTTTTTTTTTATGATTTTGATATTTTTTTTTAAAAGTATTTTTTTTTTTTTTAATAAAATATATATATATCTACATGCATTTCATAATTTATTACAATAATTAAAACTAAAATTTAATTTTTTTATATCAAAATTTATTGTTAATTTAGATGTTGATAATGATGCTAAATTAAATCTTAATGCATCTATTCCATAAGGTTTTATTCCTTTAGGAAATTTTTTTTTTGTGTTTTTTATAATTTTTTTTTTATTAATAATATTATTTTTAATTAAATTTTTTATTTTATTTTTTATTAATTCTTTTAAAGTTATACCATTAATTATGTCTATTGGATTAATAACATTTCCTAATGATTTAGACATTTTTTTTCCATTTTCATCTCTAATTAAACCTGTAATAAATACTTTTTTAAATGGTATTTGAGATATATTTTTTTTTTTTACTAAATATAAAGTCATCATAATCATTCTAGAAATTCAAAAAAAAATTATATCATAACCACTTATAACAATATCTATTGGATGAAACATTTTAAATTCAGTATTTTTATTAGGTCATCCTAAAGATGCAAAACTTCATAATGATGAAGAAAATCATGTATCTAAAACATTTTTATCTTGTGTTAATTTTTTTATATTTATATTATGTATTTTTTTTATATTTTTTATATTTTTTTCTACATACATATTATTTTTTTTATCATATCATACAGGTATTTTATGTCCTCAATTTATTTGTCTTGAAATACATCAGTCTTTTATGTTTTTCATTCAGTAAAAAAATAAATTTTTATATTTTTTAGGTAAAAATTTTATTTTTTTTTCTTTTATTATTTTTATTGATTTTTGAGCTAATTTTTTTGTTTTTAAATATCATTGATTTGTAACAATTGGAATTGTAATTGAGTTAGATTTATTACTGTAAGTAATATTTACATATTTTTTTTTTATTTTTTTTATTTTATTTTTTTTTTTTAATATTTTAATTATTTTTTTTCTTACTTTAATATAATTTAAGTTTTTAAAAATTTTATTATTTTTTTTTATATTTGAATTATTTTTTATTTTTTTTCATTTATAATTATATATTTTAATTTTTTTTTTTATAAATCCATTTAATGAAAAAATATTTATGATATTTAATTTATATTTTTTATATATATAAAAATCATTAAAATTATGTCCTGGGATTATTTTAATATATTTTTTATTTTTTTTTGTTTTTTTTATTCCTATTATAGGAATATAATAATTATTTATTGGATTTATTGCATATTTATTGATAAATTTTTTATATTTTTTTTTTTTTATATTTATTCCTATTGCTGTAATTCCTAAAATATATTCTGGTTTTGTAGTTTGTATTAGTAAATATTTTTTTTTATTTAATATTTTAAATTTTATAAAATAATTTTTTTTTTTTTTTTTTTTATTTTTTATTTCTAAATCTGATAAAACTGTTTTTATTTTGATATCTCAATGTATTATTCTTTTATCTTTATATATTAATTTATTTTTAAAAAGTATTGTAAATGCTGTATTAACAGCATTAGAAAAATTTTTATCTAATGAAAAACATGTTCTAGATCAATCAACTGAACTACCTAAAATTTTAGTTTGTTTATTTATTTTTTTTTCATATTTTTTTTTTCATTTTAATAATTCTTTATTTAGTATATTTTTATTTATTTTTTTATATTTTTTTTTTATATAATTTTCAACTAAAATTTGTGTTGCTATACCAGCATGATCAGTACCCATTAATCACAAAGTATTTTTATTTAAAAATTTATTATATCTTATAATAATATCCATTATTGTTTGTTGAAATGCGTGTCCTATATGTAAATTTCCAGTTATATTAGGAGGTGGCATAATTATAGAAAAATTTTTTTTTTTATTTTTTAATATATTTGGTTTAAATAAATTATTTTTTTCTCAGAAATTATATATATCTTTTTCTTTTTTTTTTAAATTGTATTTTTTATCCATAATTTTTTTTATAAAAAAAATTTTATTTACTTTTTTTAATTAAAAATTGAGTTATTAATTCTATTGGTCTACCTGTAGATCCTTTTTTATTATATGCTGTTCCGGCAATATCAATATGTGCTCATTTATATGATTTTGTAAATTTTGATAAAAAGCATGCTGCAGTTATAGTACCTGCATATGGTATTTCTGAACAATTTTTTATATCTGCAAAATTTGATTTTAAATATTTATTGTATTTTTTAAATAAAGGTAATTCTCATAAATAATCTTGTGTTTTTTTACTAGCTTCAATTAAATCTTTAGTAAGATTTTTATTATTTGATATTAATCCACTAATTTTATTTCCTAATGAAATTAAACATGAACCTGTTAAAGTAGATATATCTATAACTATATCAGGATTAAATTTTTTTATATATGTAAATACATCACATAATATTAATCTTCCTTCAGCATCTGTATTAATTATTTCTATTGTTTTTTTAGATAAAGTTTTAATTATGTCTCCTGGTCTAGTTGAATTTTTATCAATCATATTTTCTGCACATGCTAGTATTCCTATTACGTTAATTTTTAATTTTAATTTTGATATTATATACATTAATCCATATATAGATGATGCTCCTGACATATCATATTTCATTTCATACATATTTTTAGATTTTTTTATAGATATTCCTCCTGAATCAAATGTTATTCCTTTTCCTACTAAAATAATTGGTTTTTTATTTTTACATTTTTTATAATTTATTATTGTCATTAGTGGTTCATTTGATGAACCTTTATTTACTGATAAATATGCATTCATTTTTAAATCTAGCATATTTTTTTTGTTTAATGAATATATATGTATATATTTTGATTTTATTTTTTTTTTTATTTTTTTGTATATATATAAAGAATTACATATATTAGGTGGTGTATTAGATAAATCTTTAGATTTTTTTATTCCATTAGATATTATTAATGATTTTTTTATAGAAAAAAGAATTTTTTTTTTGTTTTCTATTTTATTTATAATAAAATTAATAGTAAAAGATTTATTTTTTTTTTTTTTTTTTTTATATTTATTAAATTTATATTTTTTTTTCTCAAAAATTTTTATTATTTTTTCTATTCTTCAATTTAAATTTTTAAAATTAAAATTATTTATATTATATATAATATTTTTATAATTTGTTTTTTTAATTACTTTAAATAAATATTTAATAATTTTATTAAATTTATTTAAATTTATTTTTTTTTTTAATCCATATCCTAATAAGATTATATCTTCTATATTAGAAGAATTTGTATTTTTTATTAAAAGATGTGTATTTATTTTTCCTAAAAAATTATATTTTTTTATTTCTTTTTTTATATTTATATATATATTATTATATGTTTTTATTTTTTTTTTTTGATATATACCTATTATTAAACAATCTTTATTTATGTAGTTACTTTTTATATTTTCTTTTATTTTATATTTCATATTTTTTTTTTTAATTTTTAAATATAATATATATTATATAGCAATATATTATATTGTATTAAAAAAAAATAAATAATAAAATTCTATATATGAATATAAAAGAAATATTTTTTATTGGAAATAATATTATGTATTTAAATGAACCTTATAAAATTAAATTTATTGATTTTATTAATCCTGGTAAAGGTAGATCATTTATTAGAACCAAAATACTTAATTTAATTAATAATAAATTAATTAAAAAAAATTTTAAATTTACTGATAACATAAAGAATGCTGATATTTTTATTGATGATTATATATATTTATATAATAATAATAAAATTTGATGTTTTATAAATAATTTAAATTATAATCAAATTTTTTTAGATAAAAAATTATTATTTATTAATAAGAAATGAATATGTAAAAATAATATATATAAAATTATGTTTTGAAATAATAAACCTATAAAAATTATTTTACCTAAATATATTTTGATTAAAGTTATTAATGATAATATATGTATAAAAAATATGTCTTTTAAAAATAATTTTAAATATGTTAAATTATCTACTGGAGTAAATATAAAAGTTCCTATTTTTGTAAATAAAGGAGATTTATTAAAAGTAAATCCTAAATTTAAAATTTATATTTCTAGATTTAATAAATAATAATTAATTTATATTTATTATTTCTTTTATAAATTTAAATTTTTTTTTTATTTTTTTTTTAATATAATTATTTATTGTATAAAATGACATATTACATTTTTTACATTTTCCTTCTAATTTTATAATTAAAAAGTTATTTTTATCTATATCAATAAATTTTATTTTTCCATTATGTTTATTTAATTTAGGGTTTATTTTTTTTTTTATTAAATTTTTTAATTTTTTTATTATTTCTTTTTTTTTTTTTATAATCATTTATTTATTTTTATAAGTAAATTTTATTGTCTTTATATATTATATTACACAAATTTTTTTTTATGTAAATTAAAAATTTGGAGTTTTTATTATGTTTAAAAATAAAAAGATTTTAGTTATAGATGATGATATAAAATTTAAATTATTATTAGAAAATTATTTAACTGAAAATAATTTTTATGTAAAAAGTGTAATTAATTTTAATCAAATGAAAAAAATTTTATTAAGAGAATTTTTTGATTTAATAATATTAGATTTAATATTACCTGATGAAGATGGTTTATCTATTTGTAAAAAATTACGTAATAAAAATAATTATATTCCTATTATTATAGTAACTGCTAAAAATGATGATATTGATAAAATTTTAGGTTTAGAAATAGGAGCAGATGATTATATTTGTAAACCTTTTAATAATAGAGAATTATTAGCTCGTATTAAATCTTTATTAAGACGTAAATATTATTATTTTTCTGAATTTATTTTAAATAGTTCTATTATTAAATTTGGAAATTGTAAATTAAATTTAAATACTAGAGAAATGTTTAAAAATAATAAAAAAATTTTTTTAACTAGTAGTGAGTTTTCTGTATTAAAAGTTTTAGTTAATTATTCTAGAGAACCTTTATCTAGAGAAAAATTAATGTTTTTAGCTTTTAATAAAAAATATAATGCTGTAGAAAGATCTATAGATATACAAGTATCTAAATTACGTCGTTTAATTGAAATTGATTTTATGAATCCTAGATATATACAAACTGTTTGAGGTTTAGGATATGTTTTTATTCCTGATGATATTTAATTTTTATATAAATATAAAATATTAATTTAAATAATATATTTTTATAACAGGGGTATAAGGATTTGAACCTTAACCTATGATTTTGGAGACCACTATTCTACCGGATTAAACTATACCCCTATATTTAGGTCTAAGCGGATTTGAACCACTGACCTCACCCTTATCAGGGGTGTGCTCTTGCCGCTGAGCTATAGACCTTTAAATATATAAAAATTAAATACAATTTAACTGATATAATTTTCAGTTTAACAGATTTTAATTTAAAAGTCATTATTAAAATATATAATATATATTTTTTATTTTATAAAATTATTTAATTTATTTTATTAATTATATATAATAGTAATTATATTATTTTTAATTTAAATATTTAAAATTATGAAAAAAGAAAATATTTTTACTAAAATTATTAAAAAAAAAATAAAATCTAATATTATTTTTCAAGATTATTATGTTACTGCTTTTTATGATATAAAACCTAAAGTTCCTGTACATATATTAATTGTTCCTAATATTTATATTAAGAATATGAATGAAGTTAGTAAAAAAAATATATTTTTATTAGGAAAAATGTTATATACAGCTTCTTTTTTAGCTAAAAAAAAAAAAATTTCTTCTAATGGATATAGATTAATAATTAATTGTAATAAGCATGCTAATCAAGAAATTAATTATTTACATATACATCTTTTAGGTGGTTGTTATTTAGGAAAAATGATTAAACTTAAATAATTGAATTAATTTTAAGTTTTTAATTTATTAATTATATGAAAGTAACTAAATATCCTCTATTTACTTCAAAAAATATTTTTTTTAGTGAAAAAAATTTTATTTGTAATTTAATGATTAAGGGTGGTTTAATACGTAAATTATCTTCAGGAATATATGTATTATTACCAAATGGTATTAATATAATAAATAATATTATATCATTAATAAAAAAATATATGAATAAAATTTATGCTTTTGAAATAAGTATGCCTATTTTGCAATCTTCTAAATTTTGAAAAAAAAGCGGTAGAATAGATAGTTATGGTAATGAATTATTTAAAATCTATGATAGAAATCAAAAGTTATTTATTTTATCTCCTACACATGAAGAAGTTATTACTAATTTAATTTGTAATGAAAATTTTAATTTTAGTTTTTTTCCTAAAATTTTTTATCAAATTCAAAGTAAATTTAGAGATGAAATTAGACCTAAATTAGGAATTAATAGATCTAGAGAATTTATTATGAAAGATGCTTATTCTTTTCATAAATCTATAAAATGTTTAGATAATATTTATGAGATTTTATTTTATACATATAAAAAAATTTTTAATAAAATAGGTTTAAATGTTTTTTATAAAGAATCAGAATGTGGTAATATTGGTGGTTTTTTATCTCATGAATTTTATGTTTTATCTAATTATGGTGATAATTATTTAAATATAAATAATAAAAATAAATATTTTTTTTTTAATAAAATTAAAAAAAAAATAAATATTAATAATAAAACTTTAAAATTAATAAATATACATAATTTAAGTAATTTAAAAAAATTATATAATTTTTTAGATGTAAAATTATTAATTAGTACTTATTTAGTTAAATTAAAAGATAAAAATAAAGAATTTTTTTTGTTAATTTTATTACCTAGTAATAAAATAATAAAAATAAGTAAATTAATTAATATTTATCCTTTGGTTAATAAAATTAATATTTTAAGTAGTAAAAAAATTTTAAAAATTTTTAATTTTGAGTCTATATTTTTAGGTCCTTTTGGTTTTAAATATAAAATTATTGCAGATTATTCTTTAATAAATTTTAATAATTTTATAGTTGGTGCTAATAAATCTAATTATTTTTATATTAATGTTAATTTTTTTTCTCATATTAGTATATGTAATTTTTATGATATTTGTGAAAATATAAATATAAATTTAGATTTATTTATTAATTTTAATAAAAATAATATCAATAAAAATAATAAATTATCGTTTAATGAAGTTGGTCATATATTTAAATTATCTGATCATTATACAAAAATATTTAGTAATGTAAAAAAAAATGAAAATAAAATTTTTATGGGATGTTATGGTATAGGAATAACTAGAATATTATTTAGTATAGTAGAAAATTATAATGATAAGAATGGTATTATATGACCGATGTCTATAACTTATTTTAAATTAGCTATTGTACCAGTAGATATGTATAAGTATTATTTTGTATATAATTTGTCTTTTAAAATTTATTATTTTTTAAAAGAAAATAATATTAATGTTTTATTTGATGATAGGAAAATATATATTGGTACAATGTTAACTGATATGGATTTAATAGGTATTCCTAATATACTTATAATAAGTAATAAAAATTTATCTTTTGGTTTGGTTGAATTTAAAGATAGATTAAATAAAAATACTAAATTTATTAATAAAAATAACATATTTAATTTTTTATTATTAAAATATAAAAAAATTATTTAGTTTTTTTTTTTAGGTTTATTTTTCATGATTTTGAATTATTTATTTTTCCATATTCTGTAATAAATAAATTTGGTGATATAATTGGTTTATTATTATAATATATAATTGGTATTTTTGATCTATTTCATGGTAGAATTTTATGTTCTTGTCATATATTTTTTATTTTTTTTTTATATTTTTGTCCTAAAATTTTTATTCTATCTTTTATATTAAATTTTATATAAACTGATTCATTTTTTTTTGGTTTTCTAATTAAATTTTTTTTATTTTTTTTATTAAATTTTTCTTTAATATATAAAAATTTTGAATTATTTGGTAAAAAAATTTTTTTTTTAAAATTTTTTCATACAATTGTTTTTAATGTATTATTTTTATAATTTTTTATTAAATACAAATTATTTTTATATTTACTGATAGAAAAATTTTTGAAATTAATTATTGTTATGTATTTTTTTTTTGATGAAATAATTTTATTTCATAATAAATTAATTAATTTGTATGATAATATTTTTTTTTTTTTTTTATATATTCATTTTCTAATAATAAAAAAATTTTCTTCTTTTTCTAAAGTAAATAAATATTTTATATTTAGTGAATTATTAATTTTTAAACTTTTTTTAAATTTTTTTTTTAATAATTTATTTATTAATTTATTTTGTTTATAACATATTTTTGCACTTCTACTTATTGTAGATAAAAAAAAAGGTCATCTTTTAATTATTATTGGAATAATTAATATTCTTAAAAAATTTCTATCAAATTTTATATTTTTATTATTATTATCATTTATTCAAATTAATTTTTTTTTTATTGCATATTTTTCTATTTTTTTTTTTTCTATTTCTATAAATGGTCTTAGAATAATTTTATTTTTATATATGATTTTTTTTTTAATTCCTGATAATCCTTTTAATCCACTACCTCTTTTTATAGATAAAAGTATTGTTTCACATTGATCATTTTTATGATGTGCAGTTAATAATATTTCTTTTTTTTTTAAATATTTAATATATAATTTATATCTTTTTTTTCTGGAGATAGATTCTATATTACTTTTTTTTTTTATATATATATTTTTAATTATTATTTTTATATTTAATATTTTACATATTTTTATGCAATGTTTTTCTCATTTTTTTGAATTTTTATTTAAATTATGATTTATGTGTATTGCTCTTATATTTATTTTTTTTTTTTTTTTTTCTTTATTTAATGAGTTTATTAATACTGTAGAATCTAATCCTCCACTAAATCCTATTAAAAAATTTTTGTATTTTTTTATTAAGTTTTTTATTTTTTTTTTAATCATTATTTATGAAAAATTTATGTTTTTTTTTTAATTATATTTAAAATATTATTATTTTTTTTAAATATTTATTTTTTTTAATTTTTTTTTATAAAAAAAATTATATTTATATATATTTTTTATTGTTTTTATTAAAAAATTATATTAGTATAATAGTTATTTATATGTTTTTTTATAAAAAAAAAATATGGGTCGTTAGCTCAGAGGTAGAGCAGTTGACTTTTAATCAATTGGTCACAGGTTCAAATCCTGTACGACCCATTTTCAATTTGTTTATTTGTAAATAAAATCTATGTGTAATATTTTGTTTTTGTAGGGATGTTTTTGTATATTTTTTATATTAGATATTATTTTTTTTTTATTAATTTTAATCAAAAATTTTATATCATTAATTTTAGTTTTAACCTGGTATTTTTTTATGATATTATATATGTAATTGTGATTTATTTTTAATAATATATTTTTTTTGTTTTTTCCATAAATAATTGCCGGTATTTTATCTTTTTTTCTTATTTTTTTATTGTAATTTGTTCCAGTTTTATTTCTTTTTTTTATTTTTAATTTTATATATTTCATTTTATTTTATTTAAAATTATATAATATAATTAATTATACTATATTAATTTAATACAGAGAAATAATTGTGTTTAAATATTTAATAAAAAATAATAAAAAAATAGGTATTTATATTGATTTTTTAAAAAAAAAAGACATATTTTTTTTAATAAAAAAAGGAATAATAAAATCATTATCTTTTTCTATGCATAATTTTTTTTTAAATAAGAAGAAATTTAAAAAAAAAATAATTAATTTATTTTTATATCTTAATAGTTTTTCATTTAATAAAAAATATATTTTACCTCATAGTAGTTTTTATATTAATTTAGGTCATCCTTTTAAAAATAAGATATATTTATCTAGATTTTTATTTATAAAAGAAATAAATTTTTGTTATAAATTAGGTATAAAATTTATTAATTTTCATCCTGGTAATCATTTAAATAAAATTTCTGAATTTTATTGTATAAATAATATAATTAGTTCTATTAATTATGTTATAAAAAAAACTAAAAAAGTTATTTTAATTTTAGAAAATACTTCTGGTAATGGAACTACTGTATGTTATTCTTTAGAACATATTTCTAATGTTATATCGTCTATAGACGATAAATCTCGTATTGGTGTATGTATAGATATTTGTCATGCTTTTTCATCTGGTTATAGTTTTTTTAATTTTAAATCTTGTGAATTATTTTTTGAATATTTTGATAAAATTATAGGATTAAATTATCTTATGGCTATACATTTAAATGGAAGTAAATATAAATTTAATAGTAGAAAAGATAGACATGATGTTTTAAAAGATAGTCATTTAGGTAATATAATTTTTTATTGGATTATGAGAAATAAATTATTTGATAATATTCCTATAATTTTAGAAACTATAAAATTTAAGTTATGATTAAGTGAAATTATTTGATTAAATTCTTTATAAATTTATATTTATTATTTGTAATTTAATATTTTTTAAATATATAAAATAGTTAAATTTATTTTTTTTCTATAATTACTAAAGATTGTGTATATTTTTTTTCATCACTTATACTAATATGTATTTTTTTTATTTTTAATTTTTTTATTAATTTTAATGATTTTTTTAAAAATTTTATTTTAGGTTTACCTTTTGGGTTATTATATATTTCAAAGTTATTAAAATATATTCCTTTATTAATTCCTGTTCCTAAAGCTTTTGATGCTGCTTCTTTAGCAGTAAATTTTTTTGCTAAAAAATTTATTTTATTTTTTGATTTTTTAAATTTTTTTAGTTCTATTTTAGTTAGAATTTTTTTTGATAATTTATTAATTCTTTTATGATTCATTTTTTTTATTCTTTTTATTTCTAAAATATCTATTCCTATACCTAATATTGTCATATTAATATTATTTAATTTCTTAATTTTGGTTTTTTAAATTGTTTTTTTATTTTATTAGATAATTCATCTAAAGATGGTTGTTCAGGATGTTCTTTTTGATTTTCTCATGATAATTGAGCTTCAGCAAGATATGTATGTATTGGATAACCATTATTATCTTCCATTATTACGTGATATCATGGTGATTTTTTAAAGGTTTTATTTTTTAATAATTCTTCTGTTATATCGGATTCTAATAAAGAATATTCTGGATCTATATCTATTATTACTCCTAAAAATCCTAATAATTTATGTCTTACTTGTTGTCCTATATTAAATTTACTAAATGTAGTCATTTTTTTTCCTTTAATTTTTATATAAAATAATATCATATATAAATTATATAATTTAATATTTTTTTTTTAATTTAAATAATAAATATTAAATTATAGTCATTTTTTTAATTTAAAATATATATATGTTGTTAAACTTAAACTAAACATCATTAATATTGTTATTGGATATCCATAATGTCAATTTAATTCTGGAATATATTTAAAGTTCATACCATAAGTTGAAGATATTAATGATGGAGGTAAAAAAATTATTGATATTATAGAAAAAATTTTTATTATTCTGTTTTGTTCTATATTTAAAAATCCTATTGCTGATTGCATTAAAAAATCTACTTTTTGAAATATTGAATCGTTATGAGTTAATAAAGATTCTATGTCTCTTATTATTTCTCTAGCTTGTTCTCTTTGTTTATTTTTTAATAATGTTTTTCTTATTAAATAGATTAATGCTCTTTTTGTATCTATTAAACATATTCTTATTTTTGATGTTATGTCTTCTTTTTTTGATAATATTAGTATTGAAGTATTAAATTCTTTGTTGTTTTGATCTTTTAATATTAAAAATGTTAAGTTTTCTAAATCATTATATATATTTTCTATTTCGTTAGCAATTTGTTCTATTTTAATTTCAAATAAAATTAATATTATTTCATATGGGTTGTATTTTATATAATTTTTATTTTTTGTTTTTAATCTATATAATCTGAATGATGTAAGTTCTTTTTCTCTTAATGAATATAATTTGTTATTATTTATAATAAATGCTACAGTAGATATATATATATAATCTTTTTTATCTTTATAAAAAAAAAATGAATGTATATGTGTTCCATCTTTATCTTTAAAAAATCTTGCTGATTCTTCAATATTGAATAATTTTTTTTTTTGAATTATTTTTTGTCCTAATTTTTTTTGAACATATTTTCTTTCTTTTTTTGTTGGATTTATTAAATCTACTCAATTATATTTTTTTTTATTTATATATTTTTTTTTATGTGTTTTTATTTTAATTAATCCGTTTTTTTTTATTTTAAATATGTTTAACATATATATATTTTTTTTAATTATGTTTATATAAAAATTTATATTTTTTTTTTAAAGATATTTATTTTAAATAAATTATTTATAATTTTTTTATTTTTTATTTTATTTTTATTAATTAATAATTTTTTTTTTTGATGTATAAAATATTTATGTTTTTATTAAAATATAGTAAAATAATAATTATTATTTATAATATAGGAGTTTTTATGGAGAACAAAATTTTTGACGTTAATGATAGTTCTTTTGAAAATCAAGTTATAAATTATTTTGGATATGTTATAGTTTATTTTTGGGCTGATTGATGTGGTTCTTGTAGATCTTTTAATGAGGTTTTTTGTGATGTTCATAAAAATTTTTCAAAAAAATTAAAATTTGTAAAAATTAATATAGATTTTTCTAAAAATATAGTTAAAAAGTATAATATTAAAAGTATTCCCAATTTAATATTATTTAATAATGGTATTAAAATATTTCAGAAAATAGGTTTTTTTACTAAATCTGGTTTAATTGAATTTTTAAGTATAATTAAAAAATAATTTGAGTTTTTTATCTAATTTTTTATTATTCCCTCAATTTGTATTCAATAATTCAATATTTATTATGAATCTTACGCAACTAAAAAAAATGTTAGTTTCTGAATTAGTTATTCTTGGAAAAAAAATAGGATTAGAAAATTTAGCTAGAATGCGTAAACAAGATATAATTTTTTCTATTTTAAAACAACATTCTAAAAGTGGTGAAGATATTTTTGGAAATGGTGTTTTAGAGATTTTACAAGATGGTTTTGGTTTTTTAAGATCTTCTGATAGTTCATATTTATCTGGACCTGATGATATTTATGTTTCACCAAGTCAAATAAGAAGATTTAATTTACGTACTGGTGATACTATTTCTGGAAAAATACGTCCTCCAAAAGATACAGAACGATATTTTGCTTTATTAAAAATTAATAAAGTTAATTATGATAGACCTGAAAATGCTAGAACAAAAATATTATTTGAGAATTTAACTCCTTTACATACAAATTGTCGTTTATATATGGAAATAGGTAATGGTTCTCCTAATGATCTTACATCTAGAATTTTAGATTTAGCTTCTCCTATAGGTAGAGGTCAAAGAGGTCTTATAGTTGCACCTCCTAAAGCAGGTAAAACTATTTTATTACAAAATATTGCTCAAAGTGTAAGTTATAATTATCCTGAATGTGTATTAATAGTTCTTTTAATAGATGAAAGACCTGAAGAAGTTACTGAAATGTATCGTTTAGTAAAAGGTGAAGTTATAGCTTCTACTTTTGATGAACCTTCATTACGTCATATTCAAGTTTCTGAAATGGTTATTGAAAAAGCTAAAAGATTAGTAGAACATAAAAAGGATGTAATTATTTTATTAGATTCTATTACTAGATTAGCTCGTGCATATAATACTGTTATTCCTACTTCTGGTAAAATTTTAACTGGAGGTATAGATGCTAATGCATTAAATAGACCTAAAAGATTTTTTGGTGCTGCTAGAAATGTTGAAGAAGGTGGTAGTTTGACTATAATTGCAACTGCTTTAATTGATACTGGTTCTAAAATGGATGAGGTAATATATGAAGAATTTAAAGGAACTGGTAATATGGAATTACATTTATCTCGTAAAATAGCTGAAAAAAGAATTTTTCCAGCAATAGATTATAATAGATCTGGTACACGTAAGGAAGAATTATTAACTTCTTTAGAAGAATTACAAAAAATTTGAATTTTAAGGAGAATAATTCAACCTATGAATGAAATAGATGCTATGGATTTTTTAATAAAAAAATTATCTATGACTAAAACTAATTATGAGTTTTTTGAAATGATGAAAAGATCTTAATTATTTCTAATTTATTTTATAATTTGGTATTTACATTAATATTTGATATACTTTAAATTATTTTTAAAGTAATTTTCGTTATTTTTTTGGTGGTTATAGCTCAGTAGGTAGAGCTCTGGATTGTGGTTCCAGATGTCATGGGTTCGAATCCCATTAACCACCTTTTTTTTCGGTGAGTAGCGCAGCTTGGTAGCGCAACTGGTTTGGGACTAGTGGGTCGGAGGTTCAAATCCTCTCTCGCCGATTAGTTTTAATTAATATTTAATAATTTTTTATATATGAAAAAAATATTAGTTACTTGTGCTTTTCCTTATGCTAATGGACCTATACATTTAGGTCATATTTTAGAACATATTCAAGCAGATATATGAGTAAGATATAAAAGAATGTTAGGAAATAATGTTTATTTTATATGTTCTGATGATTCTCATGGTACTGCTATAATGTTAAAATCAAAAGAATTAAATATTTCTCCAAAATTTATGATTGATAATGTTTTTATAGAACATAAAAATCAATTTCGTAATTTCAATATATATCATGATATTTATTCTAATACTAATAATAATGAAAATTATTTTTATTCTCTATTATTATTTGATAAATTAAATAAATTAAAATTATTAAATATAAAAAAAATTTGTCAATATTATGATGTTTTAGAAAAAATTTTTTTACCTGATAGATTAATTAAAGGAATTTGTCCTAAATGTTATAAAAATAACCAATATGGAGATAATTGTAGTAATTGTAATTATGTTTATAATTCTTGAGAATTAATTAATCCTATTTCTTTAATTTCATTTAAAAAACCTATTTTAAAATTAACTAAACATGTTTTTTTTAATATTAATAGTTATAAAGATATATTAAAAAAATGAATATCTATTTGTTATTTACAAAATGAGGTAAAAAATCAATTGCTATTTTGATTAAAAAATAAATTAAATGATTGAAATATTTCAAGAGATTATCCTTATTTTGGTTTTAAAATTCCTGATAAATTTATAAAAAAAAAATATTTTTATGTGTGGTGAGATGCACTTTTAGGTTATATTAGTACTTTTAAATATTTTAGTAAAAAGATTAATAATAATAAAATTTTTTATGATTTTTGAAATGAAAATAGTTCTTTTGAAATATACCATTTTATAGGTAAAGATATATTATATTTTCATGGTTTATTATGACCTGTAATGTTACATATTTTAAATTTTAGAAAACCTACTGGTATAATTGTTCATGGACATATTATGATAAATGGTATAAAAATGTCTAAATCTTTAAATAATTTTATTACTACTGAAAAATGACTAAGTATTTTTGATTCTGATAGTTTGAGATTTTATTTTGCTAGTAAATTATCTTTTAAAATAAATGATATTAATTTATCTATTGATGATTATATTAAAACTGTTAATTCTGAATTAGTTAATAAATTTATTAATATAGCTTCTAGAATATCTAAATTTATTGAAATATATTTTAATTTATATTTATCAGATAAATTATATGATAATAATTTTTATAATTTATTTGTAAATAAATCTGGTTTAATTAGTTATTATTTTTCTAATTTTAATTATTCAAAAGTTGTATCTGAAGTTAGTTTTTTATTAAATTTAATTAATAAATATATTAATAAAAAAAAACCTTGATCTATAAATTTATCTAATAAAATAGATAGAAATTATTTACATAATTTATGTACTACTATTATTAATATATTTAGGATAATATCTATTTATTTATCTCCTTTATTACCTAGTTTGGTTATTAAAATAGAAAAATTTTTAAAAACTAAATTAATTTGAGATTATATAAAAATACCTTTATTAAATCACAAAATATCAAAATATAAAAAATTAATTGTACGTATAGATAAATCTTTAGTTAAAAATTTATTTTAATTTTTTTATAATATGGATTATTCATTTTATGTTTTATTTAAATTTACAAAAAGTTATAAAAAAAATAGGAAACAGATTTGATTTAGTTTTAATTGCATCATTTCGTTCTAGACAACTACAATTATTTTCCAAAAATACTTTTTTAAAAAATTCAAAAAATGATAAACCTACTGTTATTTCTTTAAAAGAAATAGAAAATGATTTTATAGATAAAAATATATTAGATATTGTTTTTAATTCTAAAAATGATAAATTTAATATTTAATTTTAAATATTTTTAATAATTTTATGAAATTTTATCTTGTTGGTGGAGCTGTAAGAGATAAATTATTGGGTTTAAATATAAGAGATAAAGATTGAGTTGTAATTGGATCTACATATAAAGAAATGGTTAATTTGGGTTTTAAACCTGTTGGAAATAATTTTCCTGTATTTATTCATCCTGTTACTAATGAAGAATATTCTTTGGCTCGTACAGAAAAAAAGAGTGGTAAAGGTTATAAAGGTTTTATATGTAGTTTTTCTAAAAAAGTTTCTTTAAGAGAAGATTTATGACGTAGAGATTTAACTATGAATGCTATTGCTATGGATAAATATGGTAATTATTATGATCCTTATGGTGGTATTAATGATATAAAAAAACGTATAATTAGACATGTTTCTAGTTTTTTTATAGATGATCCATTAAGGATTTTAAGAGTTGCTCAATTTTATTCACGTTTTTTTAAATTTGGTTTTATTATTGATAAAAAAACTTTAGAACTTATGATTAATATATCTATATCTAATGAATTAATATATTTAACTCCTGAAAGAATTTGAATTGAAACCGAAAAAGTTTTAAAAAATTATAATGTTTTTCTTTATTTTTATACATTATATAAATGTAAAGCTTTAAAATTTATTTTTCCGGAATTTAAAAATATATTTAATAATATTAAAATAAAAAATTATTTTTATTTAATTTTTAATAAAACATATGAATATAATTTCGGTATAGAAATAAATTTTATTTGTTTGTGTTTTTTTTTTTATAAAACTATTTTATCTAAAGATTTTTTTTTTAATAAAAATATTTTAATAAATAAAGTAATTAATTTTTGTAAAAGATTACATATAAAAAAATTATTTTTTAATATATTTATATTATCATATAATTTTATTTGTAAATTTTTTTTTTATAATGGTGAAAATATATCTGTATTTTTAGTAGATATTTTATATATATTAGATGTTTGGCGTAAACCTTTTATTATAAATATAATATTAAAATTAATAAATATTTTATATATTTTACCTTTTAATAATAAATATTTATTATATATTTTTTATAATTATTTTTTAGATATATTTTATATTACTAATAATATTAAAAATAAATATATTATTAAATTAGGTTTTTCAGGTATAAATATTAAATATAAACTATATGATTTACGTGTTAAAAAAATTAATTATTTTATATTAAATAAATAATATTTATATTTTTTTTATATTTCATTTAGGTTTAATATTTATTTCTAAATTTTGTTTTATATTTTTATATAAATTATATTTAATTGATCCTGTATATGCAATCATAGCTGCATTATCAGTACATAATTTTTTATTTATTAAAAATAATTTTTTATTTATTTTTTTTGTCATGTGTAGCATTTTTTTTCTTAATGTATTATTTGAACTTACTCCTCCTACTATAGATATATTTTTAATATTATATTTTTTTAATGCTAATTCAGATTTTTTCACTAATATATCTGTTATTGTTTCTTCTAAAGAATAAGCTACATTAAATATAAATTGATTATTTATTTTTTTTTTTTTTTTAAAAAAATTTATTATGTGTGTTTTTAATCCTGAAAAACTAAAATTTAATTTTTTACTATTTAACATAGGTTTTGGAAAATTAAATTTTTTTTTACCGTATTTTGCTAATTTTGAAATTTTATTTCCTCCTGGATATTTAAATCCCATTAAATTTGATATTTTATCAAATGTTTCTCCTGCAGAATCGTCTAATGATTCTCCTATTATTTTATAAACTCCATAATTTTTTACTATAATTAAATATGTGTGTGCTCCTGATGTTACTAAAGATATAAATGGAAAATTTGGTTTTTTTTTTGATAACATTACAGATAATATGTGTCCTTCTATATGGTTAATTGGTATATATGGTATTTTATATAGGTATGATAATGTTATAGCTGTTGTAGCACCTATTAAAAGTGAAGTTGATAATCCTGGTCCAGCAGTAAATGATATAGCATTTATTTTTTTAAATTTTATTTTTGATTTTTTAATTGTTTTTTTTATTAATGGTATTATTTTTATTAAATGATTTCTTGATGCTATTTCTGGTACTACTCCTCCATATTTTGAATGTATTATAGATTGACTATAAATTTCATTTATTATTATTCCATATTTTTTATTATATATGCTTATACTTGTTTCATCGCATGATGTTTCTATACCTAATATCATCATTTTATTTTTTTTTGTATTTTAAATATGTTATTATTAAATAAATTATTTTAATTTTTTTGATTATATAATTTTTTTAAATTATAGAAAATATATTTTAATTATTTAATGAGTAATATTATGCCTTTAATAAAAATTAGAGATAATGAACCTTTTGATATAGCTTTACGTAGATTTAAAAGATCTTGTGAAAAATCTGGTATTTTAACTGAAATACGTAAAAGAGAATTTTATGAAAAACCTTCTGTTAGAAGAAAAAGAGCTAAAGCTTCTGCTATTAAAAGACATATGAAGAAAATTTTTAGAGAAAATGTTTCTAAAATATTTAAAAAATAAATAATATTTTAATTAAAAATTATGGGATATATTTCTAATGATTTTATAAAAAATCTTATAAATAATACTAGTATTGTTAAAGTTATTTCATCTAAAATAAATTTAAAAAAAATTGGTGAAAAATATAAGTCTTTTTGTCCATTTCATATAGAAAAAAATCCTTCTTTTATTGTTGATGATAGTAAAAATTTTTATTATTGTTTTGGTTGTAAGTCTTATGGTAATGTGATAGATTTTTTAATGAATTATTATAATATTAATTTTATTGATAGTATTAAAGAATTAGCTTATATTAATGGAGTTAATTTAGTTTTTAGTAATTCTTTTAAAAAAAAAGAATATTTTAATTTTTTATTAAAAAAAAAATATTTTTATAATTTAATTTTGGAATTAAATAATTTTTATCATAAATCTCTTCTTTATAACAAAAAATTATTATTTGTTAAAAAATTTTTATTTAATAGAGGTTTAAATATAGATTTAATTAAAAGATTTTCAATAGGTTATTCTTCTGTTTATTTATTTAATGAATGAATTTATGGTTTAAATTATTATAAAAAAAATAGATTATTAAAATTTAAAATTTTATTTAGAGATAATAAAGGTAGATTATATGATAAATTATATAACCGTATTATTTTTCCTATTTATAATTTATATAATAAAATAATTGCTTTTGGTGGTAGATCTTTAAATAAAAATTGTTTTTCTAAATATATTAATTCATCTAATAATATTTTTTTTTCTAAAAAAAATTGTTTATATGGTTTAAATTATATAAAAAAAAAAAATAATGTTAATAGAATTTTGGTAGTTGAAGGTTATATGGATGTTATTTCATTATATAAATTTAAAATTAATTATTCTGTTGGTTTATTAGGTTCTTTTATAAATAATGAACAAATAAAAACTTTATATTTTTATACTGATAAAATTATTTTTTGTTATGATGGTGATAGTTCTGGTTTAAATTCTTGTAAAAAAACGATTAATTTAGTTTTAAATTATATTAGTGAAACAAAAGAATCATATTTTATTTTTTTACCTAATAATGAAGATCCTGATTCTATTATAAATAAAGAAGGAAAAAGTAATTTTGAAAATAGAATTAATAATTCTTTATCTATATTTAAAGCTTTATTTAAATTATTTTTTTTAGATTATAATTTATTATGAATTAATGAAAGTAAATTTTTTTTTATAAAAAAGGTTTTTTATTTTATTTCTAAAATAAAATCTCCTTTAATGAAATTATATATTCGTAAAAAATTATTTTTTGAATTTGGTATAAATGATTATAAATTAAATAATTATATTTATTTAAAAAAAATTAATTTAAAGTTTACTATTTTTAGATGTTTAATTAGTTTATTATTAAAAAAAACTAATTTATCTAATTTAGTTAATATACATGATAAATTATTTAATATTAATATTCCAGGATTATTAATATTTTTAAATATTGTTATTTTATGTATTAATAATAAAAATATAACTTTTTATGAAATAATTAAATTTTTTCGTAATAAAAAAATAAGATTTTATCTTGAATTTTTATTTTTTTGAAATTTTTTACCTCCGAATAGTAATTATAAATTAATTTTTTTAGATTTATTAAAAAAATTAAAAATTTTTATTATAGATAAAAGATTAAATAAATTTATTTTAAAAGATGAAATTTATGGTTTAAATTTAGAAGAAAAGAAAATAGTTTGATATTTAGTTAAGTTAAAAAATTTAAATAAAATATAAATAATAAAGTTATTTAATTTTTTATATATAATATTTATAATTTTATTATTTTAAATAATTTATTTAATAATGGATATTAATATGAATAAAAAAATTCAATTACAATTTAAATTATTAATTAATAAAGGAAAAGAACAAGGTTATATAACTTTTTTACAAGTAAATAATTATTTATGTTTAAATAAATTTAATGAATTTTATCATATAGAAAAAATTATAGGTTTAATTAATGATTTAGGTATTCCTGTTATTGAAAATGTTTCTGAAGTAAATGAATTAACTTTTAATAATAATAATGATAATAATTCTAATATTAGTGATGTTTCAAATAATATTTTATCTAAAGTTAATTCTGATATAGGTAAAACTAATGATCCTGTAAGATTATATATGCGTGAAATGGGTACAGTAGAACTTTTGACTAGAAAAGGTGAAATAGATATTGCTAAACGTATTGAAAATGGTATTTATGATATGCAATTTTTTATAGCTAAATTTTTTACTTTTATTAATTATTTTATAAATAGATATTCTTTAGTAAAAAAAGGTAAATTACGTTTATCTGATTTAATTATAGGTTTTATGGATTACAATGTTGATTGTAATTTAATAGTTAATGATATTAAATTTAGTAATATTAATTTAAACTATTCTAGTTCTTGTATTCAATTTATTGATTTAGAATTTATTAATAAAAAAATTAATTATTTACGTATAAAATATAATTTATTAATTGAATTTATAAAAAAATATAGTATTAATCATCCTTATACTAAATGTGAATTAAATAAATTAATTAATGTTTTTATGAAATTTAAATTAGTTCCTAAATTTTTTAATTTTTTTGTTTTTAAAATAAAAAATATATATAAAAATATATGTAAAAAAGAAAAAACAATAAAAAATTTATGTTTAAAAAAATGTTTTATGCCTGAAGATTTATTTACTAATTTTTTTATAAAAAATAAAAATTATACAAATAAATTATGATTAATTGAATCTATTAATATGAATAAATTTTGATCTTTTAATTTAAAAAAAAAATTAAATAAATTAGAAAAAGAATTAAATTATTTATTTTTAATAGAAAAAAAACTTGGTTTTAATATTTTTGATATAAAAAATAATATTAAATATTTATTAAAAAGTGAAAGAAAAATTAAAATTGCTAAGAAAGAAATGGTTGAAGCTAATTTAAGATTAGTTATTTCTATAGCTAAAAAATATACAAATAGAGGATTGCAATTTTTAGATTTGATACAAGAAGGTAATATTGGTTTAATGAAAGCAGTAGATAAATTTGAATATAGAAGAGGATATAAATTTTCTACTTATGCAACTTGGTGGATACGTCAAGCTATTACTAGATCTATAGCTGATCAAGCTAGAACTATTAGAATACCTGTTCATATGATAGAAACAATAAATAAATTAAATAGAGTTTCTAGACAAATATTACAAGAAATTGGGAGAGAACCAACACCTGAAGAATTATCATTAAAAATGTTAATACCTGAAGATAAAATAAAAAAAGTATTAAAAATTGCTAAAGAACCTATTTCTATGGAAACTCCTATAGGAGAAGATAATGATTTACATTTAGGTGATTTTATTGAAGATTCTTCTTTAGAATTACCTCTGGATTCTGCTACTACTGAAAGTTTGAAATCTGTAACTAATAATGTTTTATCTAGTTTAACTCCTCGTGAAGCTAAAGTTTTAAAAATGCGTTTTGGTATTGATATGGATAGTGATCATACTTTAGAAGAAGTTGGTAAGCAATTTGATGTTACTAGAGAAAGAATCAGACAAATTGAAGCTAAAGCTTTACGTAAATTACGTCATCCTAGTAGGTCTGAAATTTTACGTAATTTTTTAGATGATTAATAATTATTTAATTTATAATTCTTATTTGTAATAAGAATTATTTATTTATATTTTAATTAAGTTATATAGGTATATATTATATATGTTTAATGAATCTAATGTAATAAATAGAATGTTGAAATGTATTATTTCTTTTAAAAAAAAAATAAATAAATATCGTGTTAATAATGTTAATGAAAAAATTATATCTGATTTATTAATAAATTATTACGGTAAAAAAATTTTTTTATCTAAAATATCAAAAATATCTGTAGAAAATAATTTAACTTTAAGAATTACTTTATTTGATAATAATATTAGAAATATTGTTAAAAAAAATATTTCTTTATCCAAATTAGATTTAAATGTTTTTGATGATAAAAATGATATTTTAGTTCGTTTTTCTCCTATTACAGAAGAAAAAAGAAAAAAAATAATTAAATTATTAGATAATGAAGTTGAATTATCTAAAATTTCTATTAGAAATGTAAGAAGAGAATATAAAAATAAGTTTAGATTGATGTTAAAGAATAAAAAAATAAGTATAAATGAAGAACAAAATTTAAGTAATAAATTGCAAAAAATTATTGATATTTATATAAAAAAAATAAATTTAATATGATTAAACAAAAAAAATAAATTTTTAATGTAATATATGTTTTTAATTATTTTATATTAATTTATATGATTTTATATATAAAAAATATTCCTAAGCATGTTGCTATTATTATGGATGGTAATGGTAGATGAGCTAAATTAAGAGGTAAATCAAGAATTTTTGGTCATAAAGTTGGAGTAAGATCTTTAAAAAAGATAATTGATTTTTCAATTAGTTTTAAATTAAATATATTAACTTTATATGCTTTTAGTACTGAAAATTGATCTAGACCTTATTTTGAAGTTTTAGAATTAATGAAATTATTTAATTTTTCTATTAATAATCAAATGAATAATTTACATAAAAATAATGTTTGTGTAAAAATTATAGGTGATAGAAATAAATTACCTTTAAATTTATGTAAAAATATTAATAAAATTGAATATTTAACTAAGCATAATAATGGTTTAAAGTTAAATATTGCTATTAATTATGGTGGTAAATGAGATATTATATATTCTATAAAAAAAATATTTAATAATATTAAAAATAATTTATTTAATATTAATGAAATTAATGAAGAAAAATTTTCTAAATACTTATGTTTAAGTAATTTACATCCTGTAGATTTATTAATAAGAACAGGTGGTGAAAAAAGAATTAGTAATTTTCTTTTGTGACAAATAGCTTATTCTGAATTATTTTTTACTGATATATTATGACCTGATTTTAAATATACTGATTTTTTATTTATTTTAAATGATTTTTCTAAAAGAAAAAGAAGATTTGGAAAAATTTAATTTTTTTTATAGAAATTTAATTATGTTTTTAATTTTTTTATTAAGTACAATTTTATTTTATTTTTATATATATAGATATTTATCTATATTTTTAAATCTAGTAAAAAATTTATTAATTTTATTTTTTATTTTATTTCATATTAATTCTTATTGTTCAAATTATTATCATTTAGATAATATATTTTTATATTTTAATTATAATATTAATAATAATAATTATTATGATAATATAATAAAAGATTATTTTAATAAATATGTACACAAAAATTATGTTGATGAATTATTAAAGTATTTATATAATACAAAAAAATTTTTAAATATAAAATATAAATTCTTAAATAGAAATAATTTAATTATTTATTTAAATTATAAATCTGTAATAAATAAAATATTATTTTATGGTAATAATTACTATAGTAATAGTAATTTATTATTTAATTTAAAAAAATTTAATATTAAAATTGGTAGTTATATTAATAATAATAATATATTATATTTTAAAAAATATATTATAAAAAAATATAAAAATATAGGTAAATTTAATATTAAAATAAATATTTTTTTTTTAAATTTATATGAAAATAAATATTTTTTAAAAATAAAAATAAATGAGGGTAATTTTTTTATAATTAAAAATATAAATTTATATAAAAATAATTTTATAAAAAAAAATAAAATTTTTTCTTTATTTTCTATAATAAAAGGAAATATTTTTTTATGTAAAATATTAAATTGTATTTATAGTGTAAATAATTTATTTATTGATTTATATAATGTTAAAAATTTTTATTTTTATTATGGATATTTTGATTTTTTTATTAGTAAAATTAAAATTTATAATTTTTATAAAAATAAATTAAATATATATATAGAATTTTATGAAGGTAAAAGATATAAAATATCAGATATAATATTATCTATTGATAAAATAGATATATATAAAAAATTTTTAAATAAGAAAAAATATTTTTATTATAAAAATAATATATTTTATAATTTTAGTTTGATTAATAATTTTATTAAATATATAAAAAATTTTATTAATAATAAAGGTTATGCTAATTTTTATTTAAATATTTTTACTAAAAAATTAAACAATAAAATAAAATTTTTTTTAGATATTAAATTAAATAATTTATTTTATGTTGATAAAATAATTTTTAAAGGTAGTAAATCATTTAATAATAATTTTTTAATTAATAAAATTCCTTTTATAAAAGGTTGTATTTATAATAAAAAATTAATTAATTTAGGTAAAAATAATTTATATAATACTAATTATTTTTCTTTTATTGAATGAAAAATAAAATTTCATAATATTATTAATTCTAATAAGTTAGATATAATTTATAATTTAATAGAAAAAGATACTAATTTATTAAATTTTAAATTTGGTTATGGAAAAAAAAGTTATTTAAATTATGAAATTAATTTTTTAAAAAAAAAAATATTTAATTTAAATAATAATTTTTATTTAAAATGATTAAAAAATAGCTATTTTAAATATAATAATATTTATTATTTATATCCTATAAATATTTATAATAATATTTTTATTAAAAATAATTTTGTTTATAATAATTTTTTTAATAATAAAAAGGATATTCATGGATATTTAAATTTAAGTTTATCTTTTGAAAATGATTTTATTTTTTTTATAAATAAATATTTAAAGTATAATTTTGGTTTAAGTTATATAAAAAATTATTTATATAATATAAAACCGCATTTAAGTATTTTAAATTATTTAAATTCTGTAAAAAAAAAATTTAATTTTTTTTCTAATAAAAATAATTTAATTAGTGATGATATTTTTATTAGAACTAATTTAGTTATAAATAAATTAGATAATTTTATTTTTCCTAAATTTGGTTGATATATGGATTTAGATTACAGATTTACTATATTAAATAGTAGTAATTTTTATAAAATTTATATATCTTTATCTAAATATATACAATTAAAAAAAAATTTTATACTATTTTTACATAGTAATTTTGGATATTTAAATAGTTTTTTTAGTAAAGAATTACCTTTTTATGAAAATTTTTATTTTGGAGAAAATAATTTATTACGTTGTTTTAATTTAAATAAAATAGGTCCTCGGCATGTTATTTTTAATTCTATTTATTTAAAATGTAATAATAATAATAAAATATGTTTATCTGATAATATTTCTGGAGGAAATTCTATTTTTTTATTTAATGCTGAATTAATATTACCTAATAATTTATTTATTTTTGGTAATTATAAAAAATTTTTTCGTACTTCTTTTTTTTTAGATAGTGGTGTTTTATGGTACAGTAATTGAAAAAATAATTTTATAAATAAAAAAAATAGTATTCAAGATTATGGTGATATATATAATTTATTTAAATTATCTTTTGGTTTATCTTTTAAATTTTTAACTTCTTTTGGTACAATAAATTTATCTTATGGTTTTCCAATTTTATATCATAAAAATGATGAAATAAATAATTTTCAATTTAATGTTGGAAATTTTATGTAAATATTAATATTATTATTTTAATGGATTTTATATGAAAAAAATTTTAAATATTTTTTATGTAGTTATTTTTTTATTTAGTTTTTTTACAATTAGTAATACTAAAATAGCTGTTTTAAATATAGATGATGTTTTGAAAAATTCTTATCAATATCAAAATTTTATTAAAAAATTAAATATTAGTTTTAATAAAAAATATAAAATAATTAATTCTAATATAGAAAATATAATAAAAAAAGAAAAAAAATTAATTAACGAAATAAATTTTTTAAATTATAAAAAAAAATTTTTTATAAAATATAATTTGGATTTAGTTAAAAAAAATATATATGACGATTTTCGTAAGTTAGAAATTAGTATGAATAATAAGAATATTTATATAAATAATTTATTTATGTTTAAAGTTAAAAATATTATTAAATATTTATCTATTAAATATAAATATAAATTAGTAATTGATTCTAATTTATTACATTTTTTTGATGATAAAAATATTTTAGATATAACCAAATATGTAATTAATGAATTAAATAGTTAATTTTTTTTAAGTATATATTTATGTATGATCCAAAATTTATACATCTTAATGTTCATAGTGATTATTCAATTAAAGATAGTTTATGTAAAGTAAATGATATAGTAAAAAAAGCATATTATTTAGGTATGCCTTCTATTTCTTTAACTGATTTTTTTACTTTATCTGCTTCAATTAAATTTTTTAAAATTTCATTAAATTATGGTATAAAACCTATTATTGGTTCTGATATATGTGTTTTTTATGAAAATAATTTTTATTATTTAACTTTATTAATATATAATGAAATTGGTTATAAAAATTTATCTAAATTAATTTCTTTAGCTCATAGAAATATTTTAAAAAATAAATTTTTATATATAGATTATAAATGAATTTGTAAATTTAATGATGGTTTAATAATTTTACATTTTATGGAATGTAATTATGTTATTAATGGTAATTATTTAAATAATAATAATGTTTTATTAGAAGATTATATATTAAAATTAAAAAAATATTTTAATGATAGATTTTATTTACAAATATTTCGTTTAAATTATAAAGATGAAAATTTTTATTTAAAAAAAACTATTTATTTATCTAATAAATATAAATTACCTTTGGTAGCTACTAATAAAATTTTATTTTTTAATAAAAATGATTTTTATATACATAAGATACGTTCTTCTATATATTATGGATGTTCTTTATCTAAAGTTGATACTTTTATAAATTATACTAAACATCAGTATTTTAAAAGTGAAAAACAAATGTGTAATTTATTTAAAGATATTCCTGAATCTTTATATAATTCTGTTCAAATATCTAAAATATGTAATTTTTTTTTTAAAAAAAAATCTTTTTTTATACCTAAATTTCCTTATGTTAAATATTCTTCTTATTTATTTTTAAGAGATTTAGTTTATAATGGTTTTATTAAAAGAATTGATATTAAAAATAATTTTTCATTAAAAAGAAAATATTTATATCGTATAGTAAAAGAATTAAAAATTATTAATACTTTAAAAATATCTGATTATTTTTTAATTGTAATGGAATTTGTTAAATGATCTAAAAAAAATAATATTTTTGTTGGTCCTGGAAGAGGATCTGGTGCTGGTTCTTTAGTTGTTTATCTTTTATATATAACAGATATAGATCCATTAAAATTTGATTTAATTTTTGAAAGATTTTTAAATTTTGAAAGAATATCTATGCCTGATTTAGATATAGATTTTTGTATGTTAAAAAGAGATGAAGTTTTATCTCATATTGAAAATATTTATGGTTTTAAATCTGTTGCTCAAATTGTTACTTTTAGTACTATGACTGCTAAATTAGTATTAAGAGATGTTGGACGTGTTTTAGGTTATTCTTATGTTTTTGTTGATTATATTGTTAAATTAATTCCTTTTGATTTTGATATTACTTTAAAAAAAGTTTTATTAACTGAACGAAGATTATTTGATTTATATAAATCTGATATTGAAGTTAAAAATTTAATAGATATTTCTTGTCGTTTAGAAGGAATAATTAAAGGTATAGGAAAACATGCTGGAGGAATAGTAATATCTCCTACAAAAATATTAGATTTTTGTCCTATTTTTTTTGATAATGAAAATAATAAATTAATTACTCAATTTGATAAAAATGATATTGAATATGTAGGTTTAGTTAAATTTGATCTTTTAGGTTTAAGAACTTTAACTGTTATTGATAATGCTATAAAAATTATTAATTTAAATTTTAATAAAAATTTAGATATTTTTAATATATCATTAAATGATAATTTGGTTTTTAATTTATTAAAAAAATGTGAAACAACAGCTGTTTTTCAATTAGAATCTAAAGGTATGAAGGATTTAATTAAGAGATTAAAACCTGATTCTTTTGATGATATAATAGCATTATTAGCATTATTTAGACCTGGTCCATTACAGTCTGGAATGGTAGATAATTTTATTAATCGTAAAAATGGTATAGAAAATATATATTATCCTGATTGTAATTGACAACATAAATTATTAATACCAATATTAAAATGTACTTACGGTATAATTTTATATCAAGAGCAAGTTATGCAAATTGCTCAAGTTTTAGCTAATTATAATTTAGGATTAGCAGATTCATTAAGAATGGCTATAAGTAAAAAAGATATTAAAAAGATGAATTTACATAAAAAAATATTTAAAGATGGTTCAATTTCTTTAGGAATTAATTCTAATTTATCTTTAAAAATATTTTCATTAATGAAAAATTTTGCTAGTTATGGTTTTAATAAATCTCATTCTGTAGCATATTCTTTTTTAGCTTATCAAACTTTATGATTAAAAACATATTATACTTCTGTATTTTTAATATCATATATGAATGCTGATATAGATAATATAAAAAAAATTATTTTAATAATTTATGAATCTAAAAGAATTAATATTAAAATAATACCTCCAAATATAAATTTAAGTATTTATTTTTTTAGTATTGATTCTAATAAAAATATTATTTATGGTTTAGGTGCTATAAAAGGTATAGGAAAAAAATCTATTAATCATATTATTAAAATACGTAATAAATTTGGTTTATTTAAAGATTTTTTTAGTTTTTGTATATTAACTTTTTCAAAAAAAGTTACTAGATTAGTTATAGAAAAATTAATTTTATCTGGTTCATTTGATTTATTTAATATAAATCGTTCTGTTTTAATTAAGTATCTTAATAAAATATTAAAATTAATAAAATTTAATAATTTTAAAAATAATTTTAATCAATTAAGTTTATTTAAAAATAATAATTATGATGAATTAATTTTATATAAAAAAATAAAAAATTCTTTACCTATTTGGAGTAAAGAATATATTTTACGTAAAGAAAAAGAAATATTAGGTTTATATATTACAGATCATCCTGTTAATAAATATTTAAATATTATTAGTAAATATTCTGATATTTTTTATATAAAGGATTTATTTAATTTTAAAATTAAAAATAATATAAAAATATTTGGTGTAATTAGTTTTATTAAATTTTTATTTACTAAAAACAATAATCGTATATGTGTTTTAAATATTGATGATAATTCTAGTAATATAGAGGTTATTGTTTTTAAAGATGTTTATAATAAATATTATTCATTGTTAGATAAAAATAATATTATTATTGTTTATGGTTTTTTGAAATTTGGTTTAAATAAATATAATATTTCTTTATTTGCAAATAAAATAAAATTATTAAATAAATAATTTTTTTTTAATTAAAATTTTTGTGGTATTTTTTATGTCTAAATTTTGTTTTATTACTGGTAAAAAACCTTTTTTTGGTAATAAAAGATCTCATTCTATGAATTCTTCTAAAAAAAAATTTTTACCTAATTTACATTATCATCGTATTTGATTATCTAAAGAAAAAAAATTTATAAAAATGAAATTATCTACTAAAGCAATAAGGATTATTAATAAATTGGGTATAGATAAAGTTATTTTAAAAAATAAATATTGGAGTAAATATGGCAAAAAGAAATAGATGTAAAATAAAACTTTTATCTACTTCTGGTAGTGGTCATTTTTATACTTCTTTTAAAAATAAAAATAATAGTAAATATAAATTATGTATAAAAAAATTTGATCCATTAATTGGTAAACATGTTTTATATAAAGAAGTAAAAATTTAATATAAATTTATTTATTTTTAACACACATTCTATATTAATAGAATGTGTGTTTATTATTTATATTTTTTTTAATGTATTTTTTGGTAATATACATAATATATATTCTTTTTTAATTAATATTTTTGTATTATTATTAATTAATATTGTTATATATTTTTTATCTTTTTTTTTTATTATTTCTCCTACTATACCACTTCTTGTTAAAATAGTATCGTTTATTGAGATATTTTCAATTATTTTTTTGTGTTCTTTATATATTTTATTTTGTGGATATCATATCATTGTATAAAACATTATTAAAAATATTAATAACATTGTTATTGCAATGTATATATTAGTTTCTATTTTCATTATTTTTAATTAAATTAATTATATTTTTTTTGAATTATTTTTTAAGTAATTACATATTCCTTCATAATTTGGTATAATAGTTTTTTTTCCTGGTTTTCATTGAGCTGGACATAATAATTCTTTATTTTTCATATTAAAATTTATTGCATCTATTAATCTTAATATTTCATCTATATTTCTTCCTAAATTTAAATCATTTATTGATTGATGTCTAATAATTCCATTTTTATCAATTATAAATGTTGCTCTTAATGAAAATCCTTTTTCTTTTAATTCTACATTATATGTTTTTTGTATTTCTTTTTTTATATCAGATATCATATAAAATTTTATTTTACCTATTCCACCTTTTTTTATTGGTGTATTTCTTCATGCTAAATGAACATATACTGAATCTGTAGATATACCTAATATTTGAGTATTTTTTTTATTAAATTCTTTATATCTATTATTTATTGCTAATATTTCTGAAGGGCATACAAATGTAAAGTCTAATGGTCAAAAAAATAGTACAGTATTTTTATTTTTTATATTTTCTATTAAATTAAATTTTATTATTTTTCCTTTAGAATTTATTGCCTCAGAAGAAAAATTTGGTGCTTTTTTTGTTACTAACATTATTTACTCCTTATTTATTTTATAATAGAATATTAATATTAATATTATTATTTTTTTTTAAATTAATAAAGATTTTTTTAATATATATGTGTGTAATTTATTATGATATCTAAATTTATTGCTATTGAAGGTCTTGACGGTTCAGGTAAATCAACATTATGTTCTTTTTTAATGAAAATATTTAATATATATAATATAAAAAAAGTTTTATTAGTTAGAGATCCTGGAGGTAATTGATTTTCTGAAAAGATACGTAATTTAATGTTTTCTAATTTAGATTTTAAATTTATTTCTAGAAAATCTTTTTTATTAATGATGTATGCTTCTCGTGTTCAATTAATTGAAAAATCTATTATTCCTGCTATTAATAATGGTTATTACGTTATATCTGATAGATTTAGTATTAGTACTATAGCTTATCAAAGTTGTGGTTGAAATATAGATAGAAAATTAATTGATCTTTTAGATTTAAAATTTTCAAATTTTTGTTTACCTGGTTTAAATATATATATTGATATTTCTCCTCTTGTAGCTATTAAAAGATTATTAAAATATAGAAAATTAGATTTTATTGAATCCCAAGGAATAAGTTTTTTTTATAGAGTTAGTATTTTTTATAAAAAATTTTTTTTTAATAGACCAAATACTATTTGTATAGATGGTAATTTAAGTAAAAAAAATATGTTTTTAACATTAAAAGATAAAATAAAAATATGATTAAAAAAAAATGATATTCTTGATTAACAGATTTATATAAAAAAATTATTAAATCTAAACTAATATTTAGTAAAAATTGTAATTTAATAATAAATTATTCATGTAATTTAGGTATTGATTTATTAGTTTTTAGTATAGTTAAATGAATTTTTTGTTTAAATAAAAATAAATATAATTTTTGTAATAAATGTTTACAATGTAATTTAGTTAATATTAATAATCATCCTAATTTTTTTTTTATACTAAATAAAAAAGGTAATGAAATTAATATTTCTAGTATTAAAATAATAAATGATAAATTATTGAATAATTTATTCATTAATAAATTTAAGATTGTTTATTTATCCAATTATAATTTTTTTAATAATTTTGTTAATAATTTTTTATTAAACCTTATGGAAGGATATTATAATAATATAATTTTTATTATTTCTTGTTTTGATTATTTTAATATTCCTACTACTATATTAAGTAGGTGTCATAAATATAAATTATTATTTCCTTTAGAAAATGATGTTTATAATTGAATAATTAATTGTAAAAAAATTAATTTAAAAAAAAAATATATTATTACAGCTATTCGTTTAAGTAAAAATTCTCCTTTTTCTTCAATTTTATTATTAAAAAAATTTTGGTTATTTAGATTAAATTTATTTAAATTTTTAATTAATTTAAATATAAATAGTATAGATTATTTTGTTAGTAAAATTAATATATCAATATTTAATATGTATATTTATTGATTATTAACTTTATTTATAGATTTAATTAAATTTAAATTTAAATATTTTTATTATATTTATAATTTAGATAGTATTAAATTAATAAAATATTTGAATAAAAAAATATGTATTAATAATAATTTTTTTTTATTAAATAAACTTATTAAGTATAATAATAATATATATTCTGTAATAAATGTTAATAAAGAAATATTATTATATAATATATTTTATAGAATATATAATTTTATTAATTTGAAAAAATAATATATTTATGTTTTTAGTTGATTCTCATTGTCATTTAGATCGTTTAAATATTAATAATAAATATAAAAATGTTTTTAATTTTATTAAATTATGTAAAAAAAATAATATTAGATATATATTATCTGTTTCTGTTAGTATAAAAAATTTTTTATTTATTTTTAGTATGTTTTCTTATATAGATATGATTAAATTATCTTGTGGTATACATCCTTTATTTATATCATATAATGATGATTATTATAATTTAGAAAAATTTGTGTCTTATAAAAAAGTTATTGCTGTTGGTGAATCTGGATTAGATTATAAAAGTAAAAATATAAATTTAGATATTAAGAATAAACAAATAAATAATTTTATTTATCATTTATATTTGTCTGAAAAATATAAAAAACCTTGTATAGTACATACAAGAAATTCTTTTTTTGATACTATAAATATACTTAAAAAATTTGATATATCAAAATTTGGTTGTGTTATTCATTGTTTTAGTTATGATGATAAAAATATTTTATTTAAATTTTTAAATTTAGGTTTATATATTTCTATTTCTGGTTTAGTTACTTTTAAAAATTTTATTTCTTTACAAAAGATTATAAAATATTTACCTTTAGATAGACTTTTAGTTGAAACTGATTCTCCATATTTATCTCCTGAACCTTATAAAAATATAAGTAATGATCCATTTAAAATTATTTTTATTATAAAAAAAATATCTAAATTAAAGAAAAAAAGTTTTTATACAATATTAAAAAATAGTACAAAAAATTTTTTAAATTTATTTAAATTATAATTAAACTATTTTTTTTTTTGAATATAAAAGATATTATTTTTATTATTTTTTGTTTTTATTCAATTAAATTTTATATTTTTATTTTTTTTTATTATTTTTTCTTTTTGATGTCCTACTTCACATATTAAGTATCCATTCTTATTTAAGAATTTATATGATTCTTTTATTATTTTTTGTATTATATACAATCCTTTATTTTTTGAAAATAAAGCAATTTTTGGTTCATAAGAATATTCTTTAGGTAAAAATTTTATATCTTTTTTATTAACATATGGAGGATTAGATATAATTAAATCATATTTTTTATTTATTTTTTTAAATAAATTTGATTTTATTAATTTTATTTGTTTTTTTTTATTATGTAGTAAAATATTTTTTTTAGCTATTCTTAATGCTTTTTTTGATATATCTGAAGCATTTATTTTTGAATTTTTAAAAATATATGAGCAAGATATTGCTATACATCCACTTCCTGTACATAGATCTAATATATTTTTTGGATTTATTTTTTTTTTTGTAAAATTAAAATTTTTATTTATTATTTCACATATAGGTGATCTTGGTATTAATACATTTTTGTTTATGTAAAATATTTTATTACAAAATCATATTTTTTTTATTAAATATGCCATTGGTATTTTTTTTTTTATTCTTATTAAAGCTAATGAAATTATTTTATTTATTTGTTTTTTTTTTATTTTAATTTTTTTTATTTTTTTATATTTTGTATTTATATTTATGTTTAGTATTGAATATATTAAATATACTGATTCAGTAAATGAATTATATGTTCCATGACCAAAATATATATTATTGTTATTAAATAATTTTTTACAATAATTTATTAATTTTATTAAAGATATTTTTTTTATTTTCATAATATTTTTTTTTATAATATTATTTATTTTTATATTTTAAATGAATTTATGTTAATATAAATATATATATTTTTTTACGGAAGTGGCGAAATTGGTAGACGCACTAGAATTAGAGTCTAGTACTTTAATGTGTACGAGTTCAAATCTCGTCTTCCGTATGTAATAATATGTATTATATTATATATAATAATGTTATCGGGGTATAGCCAAGTGGTAAGGCATCGGGTTTTGATCTCGAGATCCCAGGTTCAAATCCTGGTACCCCAGTTTTTTAAGGCTACGTAGCTTAGTTGGTTAGAGCACAGCATTCATAACGCTGAGGTCACAGGTTCGATTCCTGTCGTAGCTATTATTTTTATTTTTTTATATTTTAATTTTATTTTATGAGTAAAAAATTATATATTAAGACTTGAGGATGTCAGATGAATCAATATGATTCTAATAAAATTATTTCATATTTAAATTCTTCTGGAAATTATAAAATTGTTAATTTTATTTCTAAAGATATTGATTTAATTATTTTAAATACTTGTTCTATAAGACAAAAAGCACAAAATAAATTATTTTGTTATCTCGATAGAATTAAATTAATAAAAAAAAATAATCCTAATATGATTGTTATTGTATGTGGATGTGTTGCTACACAAGAAAGAAAAAAAATTTTTTTACGTAATAACATAGTTGATATAATATTTGGTCCTCAAAATTTAAATAAAATTTTATATTTGATAAATAAATTTAAAAAAAAAAGAAAAAAAGTAATTGATATAAATTTATCTTCTATAAAAAAAAAATTTTCTAATAGTAATTACTATTTAGGTTCTAGAAGAACTTCTTCTTTTGTTTCTATTATGGAAGGTTGTAATAAACATTGTTCTTATTGTATTGTTCCTTATACAAGAGGTAGAGAAATAAGTAGATCTCCTATGGAGATAATTTCTGAAATATGTTTTCTTTCTTCTAAAGGTATATGTGAAGTTAATTTATTAGGTCAAAATGTTAATGCTTATTCTAGTTTTTTATCTAATGGTAAAAAATGTAATTTTTCATATTTATTAAATTTAATATCTGAAATAGATGGTATAAAAAGGATTAGATTTACAACAAGTCATCCTAATAATTTTTCTAAAGATTTAATTTTATCTTATAAAAATATACCTAAAATAGTTAATTTTTTACATTTACCTGTTCAAAGTGGATCAAATAAAATATTAAAATTAATGAGAAGAGGTTATACAATAGAATATTATAAAAAATTAATAGATAGTATTTTATCTGTTAGACCTAATATGATATTTAGTTCAGATTTTATTGTTGGTTTTCCTGGAGAAAATTTAGATGATATAAAATTAACTCTTAATTTAATATCTGAAATAAAATTTGATAATAGTTATATTTTTATTTATTCTCCTAGACCTGGAACTAGATCATTTTATACTAATGATAATATAAATATTGAAGAAAAAAAAAATAGATTATTAATGTTACAAAATTTAATTTATAAAAATTCTATTTATTGAATTAATAGTATGTTATATACTAAACAAAATATTTTAGTCGAAAATTATTCTAAAAATAATTTAGAATTTTTATATGGAAGAACTGAAAATAATAAAATTGTTTATTTTAAAGGTAATAAAGAATTAATAGGTAAATTAGTAAATGTAAATATTACTAATATTAAAAAAAATTCTTTATATGGAAATTTGTTAAATTTTTAATAAAATATTTATATAATAATAATGATGAAAAAAAAATATTATAATTCTTTTTTTTTTAAAACTAGATATAATGTTATTAAACCTAAAACTAAAAATCAAATTTTATATTTAGATAATATATGAAGTAAAATAATTACTTTTGGTATAGGGGTTTCTGGTACAGGTAAAACTTATTTATCTACTGCTGCTGCTATAGATTTTTTAAAAAAAAGAAAAATTTATAGAATTATATTGGCTAGACCTATAGTTGAAGCTGGTGAAAAATTAGGTTATTTACCAGGTAGTTTTAACCAAAAAATTGATCCTTATTTATGTCCTATATATGATGTTTTGTTTGAAATATTAGGTCCTGATTATAATGAAAAATATATTTCTCATAATATTATTGAAGTCGTTCCTTTAGCATATATGAGAGGTAGAACTTTTAATGATTCTTTTATTATATTAGATGAAGCTCAAAATACAACTATTTCTCAAATGAAAATGTTTTTAACTCGTTTAGGATTTAATTCTAAAGCTGTAATAAATGGAGATATATCTCAAATAGATTTACCTAAAAGTATATGTTCTGGTTTAAAACATGCTATTAATATTTGTAAAAATTTAAATGATGTAGGTATGGTTTATTTTAATATAAAAGATATTATGCGTTCTTCTATAGTAGCTAATATAGTTAAAGCATATGAAAATTCAAATAAATAAAAAAAATGATATTTAAATGTTTTTTAAATATTGAAAATTTTTGTAATGATTGTAAAATATTACCTAAAAAATATATGTTTTATAAATGATTATGAAGAGTATTTATTTTTTTTAATATAAAAAAATGAGTTAATATAATATTGGTTAATAAAAAGGAAATATTAGATTTAAATATTAAATTTAGGAATAAAAATTATGTTACTGATATTTTATCTTTTCCTATTTTAAATCCTTTAAATAATATTTTTATTAATTTTTTAGGTGATATATTTATTTGTCCTTTAAAAATTTTATCTTTATCATTAAATAATAATATAAATTATTGTTATTATTTTACATATTTATCTATACATGGTTTATTACATATTTTAGGTTTTAAACATAACAATTTAATTGAATATAAAAATATGAGAGTAATGGAATTATTTTTTTTATCAAAATTGAAGAATGATTTATTTTTTTAATTATTTAGATAATTTTATGTATAGTTATTCTTTAAAAGAACTAAATACTTTTAATTTAAATATAAATGCTAATAAAATTTTTTTTATTGAAAAATTAATTGATTTTAAAAAAATATTTTTTGTTTTTTCAAAAGAAAAAAAAATTTTATTTTTAGGTAAAGGTAGTAACGTTTTATTTTTAGATGATTATTATGGTATTGTTTTTGTAAATAAAATTAAAGGTATAAAATTAAAAGAAAATATTGATTTTTGATTTTTAGATATTTATTCTGGTGAATTATGATCTGATGTTGTATCATTTACATTAAATAATGGTATATTTGGTTTAGAAAATTTATCTTTTATACCTGGAACTATTGGTGGTGCTATAGTTAATAATATTGGTGCTTATGGTTTAGAAATATCTTATTTCGTTTATTATATTAAAGTATTAGATATATATACAGGTTTATTTTATATATTTAATAATAAACAATGTTGTTTTTCATATAGATATAGTATATGAAAAAATATTAATAATAATCGTTTTTTTATTATAAAGATTGGTTTAAAAATAAAAAAAAAATGAAATCCTTATATTTATTATAAAGATTTTTTATTTTTTTTTGATTTATTTAATACTAATATTAGTGTAGGTGATATATATGATAGAATATTTTTTTTGAGAAAATTAAAAATTCCTGATCCTAATTATTTAGGTAATGTTGGTAGTATATTTAAAAATCCTATTATAGATTATAGTTTTTATAAAAAGATTCAAATTAAATATAATATAATTTTTAGTAATTTTTTATTTTTTAATTTTTTTAATAAAATTAAAATTTCTGCTGCTTGATTAATTGATATGTGTGGATTAAAAGGTTATACTATTGGTGGTGCTCAAATTTATAGTAAACAACCTTTAATTATTATAAATAAAGGTTGATCTTTACCTGAACATATATTGTTTTTAATTAATTTAATAAAAAAAAAAGTTTTGAAAAAATTTAATATTTTATTAGAATTGGAAATTAATATTATAAAAAATAATTAATTTTTTTATTATTTTTTTTATTTTTATTAAATTTATATACTTAATTTTTTATAAATATTTTTATATTATAATTTAAAATTAATGAATACTTATTTTAAAATTCAAAAAAAAAATTTTTTTTTTATTATTTCTTCTATATTTTTTATATTATTAAATAATATTTTATTTTATAAATATTTGGGTATATATAAAAATATATTAAATATATTATTGTTTTTTATTTTAACTTTTTTATTTCAATTAACTAAAATTGGAAAAAAAATTATTTTATTTATTATAAGATCTAAATTAGAAATAAAAAATATTATTTGACCTTCAATAAAAGATGTTACTAAAATGGTTTTAATAATATTTTTTTTAAGTGTATTAATTTCATTGGTTATGTGATTAATAGATAATTTTATTATATATTTAATTTCTATGTTTACTGATTTGAGGTTTTTATAAAAATGTTTACTTATAAAAAAGAAAAAAATTGATATATAATTCAAGTTTATTCTAGTTTTGAAAATAAAGCTGTTAAATTATTAAAAGATTACATAAAATTATATAAATTAGAAGATGATTTTGGTGATATATTAATTCCTACTGAAGAAGTTATAGAAATTAAAAAAGGTATACGTAAAAAAAGTGAACGTAAATTTTTTCCTGGATATTTTTTAATTAATATGGTTATGAATAATAAAAATTGGTATTTAATTCGTAGTATTCCTAAAATAATAGGATTTATAGGTGGTGAATTAGGTAATCCTTTTCCTATAAGTAATAAAGAAGTTAATATTATAAAAGATAAATTACATAAAATTAGTGGAAAACCTAAGCCTAAAATATTGTTTGAATATGGTGAACTAATTAGAGTTAGTAGTGGTCCTTTTTCTGATTTTAATGGTACTGTAGAAGAGGTTGATTATGATAAAAATCGTTTAAAAGTTTCGGTATTAATTTTTGGTCGTTCAACTCCTGTTGAATTAGATTTTTCTCAAGTTGAAAAATGTAATTAAATTAAAATTTGGTATTAATTAAAAATGTCTAAAAAAATTAAGTGTATTATTAAATTGCAAGTTTTATCTGGTATGGCTAATCCTAGTCCTCCTGTAGGACCTATTTTAGGTCAAAGAGGTGTTAAAATTATGGATTTTTGTAAATCTTTTAATAAAACTACTTCTTCAATGGAAAAAGGTATTCCTATACCTGTTGTTATAACAGTTTATAATGATAGAAGTTTTGTTTTTTTTACTAAAACTCCTCCTGTTTCTTTTCTTTTAAAGAAAGAAATTTCTATTACTAATGGTTCTAAAAAACCTGGTCATGATATTGTTGGTTATATAAAAAAATCTTCTATATTAGATATTGCAAAAATTAAATTTTCTGATATGAATGGTTATAATTTAGAATCAATTTGTAATTCTATAATTGGTACTGCTCGTTCTATGGGTATTTTAATTAAAAATTAATAATGTATATTATTTATTAATATGAATAAAAAAAAATTTTTTTTTGATGATATTTTTTATTTAAAAAATAAAAATAATATTAAAATATTTGATTTTATTAAAAATAAAAAAAAAAAATTTTTAGAAACTATAGATGTTTCTATAAATTTATTTATAGATACTAAAAATATTAATCAAAATTTAATTGGAAAAGTTTGTTTACCACATGGTATAGGTAAAAATAATAAAGTAGTTGTTTTTACTTCAGATTCTAGAATTAAAGAATCATATTTATATGGTGCTTATTTTGCTGGAAATAATGATTTAATAAATAAAATAAAAAATAATTCTATTGAATATGATGTAGTTATATCTACTCCTGATTTATTTTATAAAGTAAATAAGTTAGGTCAAATATTAGGTCCTAAAGGATTAATGCCTAATATTAAATTAGGTACTGTTACTAATAATTTAAAAGATGATATTAAAAAATTTATTAATGGTCAAATAATATATAAAAGTGATAAATTTGGTATTATACATAGTATAATTGGTAAAATAAATTTTTCTAGTAAGAAATTATTTGATAATTTAGTTACATTAATTAATTCAATAAAATTAAATAAACCTTCAGGATATAAAGGTAATATTTTTATTAAAAAAGTTTTTGTTTGTAGTACTATGGGAAAAAGTTATTTAATAAATTTAAATAATATTTAATAATATTTTTTTTATAAATTAAGGATGTTTAATGTTATTAAATTTTAAAAAAAAAAAAAAATTAGTAAAGAAAATAAAAAATAGAATAAATAAATCTTTATCTATTATTATTATGAATTTTTATAATTTTTCTGTTAATGATTTAAATATATTACGTAGAGATGTAAAAAATAATAATTTTTTTATTACTGTTGTTAGAAATAATTTATTGAAAATTATTTTAAATAGTACGAAATTTAATTATTTATGTAAATTTATATTTGATCCAATAATTTTATGTTATTCTACTAAATGTTCTGTTACTCCTTCTAGGGTATTAAATAAATATTTAAAAAAATATAAAAAAAAACTTATTTTAAAAGCTGTTTCTATTGAAGGTAAATTGATATCTTTAAATTTAAATCAAAAATTTTCTTTTTTGACATCTGTTAATATATCTTTAAGGTATTTTATATTTTTTTTAAAAAATATAAGTATATTTAGGTTATTTCGTTTTTTTGTTTTATTAAAAAAAAAAAAAAAAAAAAATAGTTTTTAATTATTATTAAATGGTGTATTTTATATGAATAAAATTAGTAAAAAAGATATTTTAGAAAAAATATCATCTATGTCTTTAATTGAAATTGTGGAATTAATAGATGATATGGAAAAAAAATTTGGTATTAGTTCTAGTGATTATAATACTATTAATGTTAGTAATAATAATAAAAATGAAAATAAAAAAATTGAATTTGATTTATTTTTAGATTCTATAGGTAATAATAAAATTGCTGTAATTAAAATAGTTCGTAATTTTTTAGGTTTAGGTTTAAAAGAATCGAAGGATTTAGTTGAATCTTGTCCTGTATTAATAAAAAAAAAAATTAATCAAAAAGATTTAGATGTATTAAAAAAATCTTTAGAAGATGTTGGTGCTGTAGTGTCAGTAAAATAATTTAAATAATATATTTAAAAAAAAATTAAATAAAATTAATTTTATGATTTATTCTTGTACTGAAAAAAAACGTTTACGTAAAAATTTTAGTAAAGTTTCTCAAATTTTAAATATTCCATATTTATTATCTATACAAATAAATTCTTATAATAATTTTTTATATAATAAAAAAAATATTTTTTCTGGTTTAGATTTATCATTTAAATCTGTTTTTCCAATTTGTAATTATAATAATACTGCTAAATTATCTTATATAAGTTATAGATTTGTAAATCCTTTTTTTAGTGATAAAGAATCTCAAATTAGAGGTTTAACTTATTCTTTAATATTAAAAGTAAGATTATGTTTATCTATATTTAGTTTAAATTGTTCTTCTAAAAAAAAAATAAAATATATTAAAGAACAAGAAGTATATATGGGTGATATACCTTTAATGACAAATCGTGGTACATTTATTGTTAATGGTACTGAAAGGGTTGTAGTTTCTCAATTACATCGTAGTCCTGGTGTTTTTTTTGATAGTGATAAAGGTAAAGTTCATTCATCTGGTAAAATATTGTATAATGCTAGGGTTATACCTTATCGTGGTTCTTGATTAGATTTTGAATTTGATTCAAAAGATAATTTATTTATGCGTATAGATAGAAGACGTAAATTACCTGCTACTATAATTTTAAAAGCTTTAGGTTTATCAAATAAAAAAATATTAAAAATATTTTTTGATTTTGTTAGTTTTGATATATTTAAAGAAAATATTTTTATGAATTTTATACCTAGTAGATTAAGAGGAGAAATATTAAATTTTAATATTATTTTCAATAATAAAATTTATGTTAATAAAGGTAAACGTATTATTTTAAAATATATTAGGGAAATGGAAAATGATAATGTTAATTATATTAAAGTTCCTAAAGATTATATAATTGGTAAAATTTTAGCAAAAGATTATGAAATTAATTTTAATAATAAAAAATTTACTATTTATGCTAATACTATATTAGATAATGATTTGTATAATAAAATATTAAATTCAGGTTATAAAAATATAAAAGTTTTATATGTAAATGAAATTAATTGTGGTTCTTATATTTCTGATACTTTATTAATAGATAATATTAATAGTAAAAATTCTGCTTTGATTGAAATATATCGTATGATTAGACCTGGTGAACCTCCAACTATTGAGTCTGCTGAAAATTTATTTAAAAATTTATTTTTTTCTGTAGGTAAATATGATTTATCTAATGTAGGAAGAATGAAATTTAATATTTCTTTGGGTAGAAAAAATATTAATGGTCCTTCAGTACTTGAAAAAAAAGATATTATAGATGTAATTAAAAGATTAATAGATATTAAAAATGGTATAGGTAATATTGATGATATTGATCATTTAGGTAATAGAAGGGTTCGTTCTGTTGGAGAAATGGTTGAAAATCAATTTCGTATTGGTTTAGTTAGGATAGAAAAAACTATTAAAGAACGTTTGTCTATAGGTAATTTAGATAATTTAAGTCCAAAGGATTTAATTAATGCTAAACCTTTATCTTCAATAATAAAAGATTTTTTTTGTTCTAGTCAATTATCTCAATTTATGGATCAAAATAATCCTTTATCTGAAATTACTCATAAACGTCGTATTTCTGCTTTAGGTCCTGGAGGTTTAACTAGAGAAAGAGCTGGTTTTGAGGTAAGAGATATACATCCTACCCATTATGGTAGGGTTTGTCCAATAGAAACACCTGAAGGTCCAAATATTGGTTTAATAAATTCATTATCTATTTATGCTAGAATAAACATTTATGGTTTTTTAGAAACACCTTATAGATTAGTTAAAAATAAATTTGTTACTAATGATATTCATTATTTATCTGCTATAGAAGAAGGTAATTATGTTATAGCTCAAGCAAATACTATTTTAGATAATTTAAATAAATTTAAAAATGATTTTATAGTTTGTAGGTATAAAGGTGAATTTAATTTATTTAATTCTTCTCAAATTAATTATATGGATGTTTCTGCTCAACAAATTGTTTCTGTTGGATCTTCTTTAATACCTTTTTTAGAACATGATGATGCTAATAGAGCTTTAATGGGTGCTAATATGCAACGTCAAGCTGTTCCTTGTTTAATTTCTGATAAACCCTTAGTTGGAACAGGAATGGAGCGTATAATAGCATTTGATTCTGGTGTTTCTATTATTGCTAAAAATAGTGGTGTTGTAAAATATATAGATTCTTCTAAAATTATTATTGAAAGAAAAGATAAATTAAATGTAAATAATTTATTTAAAAATATTGATATATATGATTTGTTTAAGTATTTAAGATCTAATCAAAATACATGTATAAATCAAAAACCTTGTGTTTTTTTAGGAGAAAAAATTAAAAAAGGTGACATAATAGCTGACGGTTGTGCTACTGATTTAGGTGAATTAGCTTTAGGTCAAAATGTACGTGTTGCTTTTATGTCTTGAAATGGTTATAATTTTGAAGATTCTATTTTAATCTCTGAGAGAATTTTACATAAAGATATATTTACTACAGTACATATTCAAGAGTTATTATGTATATGTAGAGATACTAAATTAGGTATAGAAGAAATTACTTCAGATATTCCTAATATTAACGATAGGATGTTATCTAGATTAGATGAAAGTGGAATAATTAATATTGGTGCTGAAGTTTCTAGTGGTGATATATTAGTAGGTAAAATTACACCTAAAGGTGAAACTCAATTAACTCCAGAAGAAAAACTTTTACGTGCTATTTTTGGTGAAAAAGCATCTGAAGTAAAAGATTCTTCTTTAAGAGTACCCAGTGGTTGTCATGGTACTGTAATAGATATTCAAATTTTTTCTAGAGAAGGTGTTATTAAAGATAAAAGATTAAAAAAAATTGAGAGTGATAAGTTAAATTATATTAAATTAAAAACAAAAAAAGAATTATCTTATTTTAAAAAGATATTAATTCATTATGTAAAAAAGATTCTTTCTAAAATTAATTTTGATAAAAATTTATTATTTGATATTAAATATGAAGATATTTTATCTTTAAAAATTGAAAATATTATTATTAAAAATAAAATTATTAATTTAGTAAATTCTTATAAAAAATTAGAAAATATTTTTAATATTAAGTTAAAAGAATATAAGAAAAAAATTATACAAAGTAATGAATTACCTCCAGGAATTTTAAAAATTGTTAAAGTTTATTTATCTGTTAAACGTCAAATCCAAGTTGGAGATAAAATGGCTGGTAGACATGGTAATAAAGGAGTTATATCTAAAATATGTCCTATTGAAGATATGCCATATGATAAGAATGGTATTCCTATTGATATGATTTTAAATCCTTTAGGTGTACCTTCTAGAATGAATATAGGTCAAATTTTTGAAACACATTTAGGTATGGCATCTAAATTAATTGGTGAAAAAATTCATGAGTTATTTTTAGCTAAAGTTAGCTTGAATAAAATAAGAAAATTTGTTCAAAAAATTTATTCATTAGGTAATTGTAAACAAAAATTTGATGTTAATTCTTTAAGTGATAATGAATTTATTGTTTTAGTAAAAAATTTATTTAATGGTTTTCCTTTATCTACACCTGTTTTTGATGGTGTTAAAGAAAAAGAAATTAAAGAATTATTTAATATTGTTAATTTTCCTTCTTCTGGTAAAATTAATTTATATGATGGTTTAACTGGAAGAAAATTTGATAAATCTATTACTGTTGGTTATATGTATATGATGAAATTAAATCATTTAGTTGATGATAAGATTCATGCTCGTTCTACTGGATCATATAGTTTAATTACTCAACAACCATTAGGTGGTAAATCTCAATTTGGTGGACAAAGATTTGGTGAAATGGAAGTTTGAGCTTTAGAAGCTTATGGTGCTGCATATACTTTACAGGAAATGTTAACTGTTAAATCTGATGATGTTAGTGGAAGAACTAAAATATATAAAAATATAGTTAGTGGTAATCATCATATGGATCCTAATATGCCTGAATCTTTTAATGTTTTGGTAAAGGAAATTTGTTCTTTGGGTATAAATATTGAATTGGAAAATAATTAATTTTATTTTTTTAAATTTTTATTTAAAATTATATATATATTAAATTAGGAATAATATTTGTGAGTAATTTTACTAACCTTTTAAATGTTAAATTTAATAAAGAATTTGATTCTATAAAAATAACTTTAGCTTCTCCTAAAATTATAAAGTCTTGATCATTTGGTGAAGTAAAAAAACCTGAAACGATTAATTATCGTACTTTTAAACCTGAAAGAGATGGTTTATTTTGTTCTCGTATATTTGGTCCAATAAAAGATTACGAATGTTTATGTGGTAAATATAAAAGATTAAAATATAAAAATGTTATATGTGAAAAATGTGGTGTTGAGGTTACTAAATCTAGAGTACGTCGTGAAAGAATGGGTCATATTAAATTAGCTACTCCTATAGCTCATATTTGGTTTTTAAAATCTTTACCTTCTAGAATAGGATTGCTTCTTGATATACCTTTACGTGATATTGAAAAAATTTTATATTTTGAATCTTATATTGTTATAGATCCTAAAAAAACTGATTTAAAATTGTATCAAGTTATTAGTGAAGAACAATATTTGAATACAATAAAAAATTATTGTAATAATTTTGATGCTAGAATGGGAGCTGAAGCTATACAATATTTATTAAAAAATATTGATTTAGATTTAAAATATGAATATTTATTGAATAAATTAAAAAATATTAATTCTGAAATTAAAAAAAAAAAAATAACTAAAAGAATAAAATTAATAGAGTCTTTTATTAATTCTGGTAATAAACCAGAATGAATGATTTTAGAAATTTTACCTGTTTTACCTCCTGATTTAAGACCTTTAGTACCATTAGATGGTGGTAGATTTGCTACTTCTGATTTAAATGATTTATATAGAAGAGTTATTAATCGTAATAATCGTCTTAAAAGATTATTAGATTTATCAGCTCCTGATATTATTATAAAAAATGAGAAAAGAATGTTACAAGAGGCTGTAGATGCCTTATTAGATAATGGAAGAAGAGGTTTTGCTATAACTGGTTCTAATAAAAGACCTTTAAAATCTTTAGCAGATATGATTAAAGGTAAGCAGGGTAGATTTAGACAAAATTTATTAGGTAAAAGAGTAGATTATTCTGGAAGGTCTGTTATTACAGTAGGTCCATATTTACATTTATATCAATGTGGTTTACCTAAAAAAATGGCTTTAGAGTTATTTAAACCTTTTGTTTATGGTAAATTAGAAAATTCTGGTATAGCTAATACTATTAAATCAGCTAAAAAAATCGTTGAGAATGAAGATCCTATTGTTTGAGATATATTAGAAGAAGTTATAAAACAACATCCTATATTATTAAATAGAGCTCCTACATTACATAGGTTAGGTATACAAGCTTTTGAACCTTTATTAGTAGAAGGAAAAGCAATACAATTACATCCTTTAGTTTGTGCTGCATATAATGCGGATTTTGATGGAGATCAAATGGCTGTACATATTCCATTAACTTTAGAAGCACAATTAGAATCTCGTATTTTGATGATGTCTACTAATAATATATTATCACCTGCTAGTGGTGATCCTATAATAGTTCCTTCACAAGATGTAATTTTAGGTTTGTATTATATGACTAGAGAGAAATTAGGTTCTTTAGGTGAAGGTATGATTTTATCAAGTTATAAAGAAGCTCAAATTTTATATGATAGTGATTTAGTATCTATACATGCTAAAGTTAAAGTTAGAATAACTGAATATATAAAAAATAAAGATAAATCTTATTTAAAAAAAAGATTTATTGTTGATAGTACAATAGGTAGAATAATATTGTGGAAAATTTTTCCTAAAGGTTTATCTTTTGATTTAGTAAATAAAGTTTTAGATAAAAATAAAGTTTCTAATATTTTAAGTATTTGTTATAAATTATTAGGATTAAAAAAAACTGTAGTTTTTGCTGATAAAATTATGTATATTGGTTTTACATATGCAACTATATCTGGTTCATCTGTTGGAATAGATGATATGATAATACCTAAAAATAAAGATAATATTATTAAAGAAGCTGAAAATGAGGTTAATGATATTCAAGAACAATACCAATCTGGTTTAGTGACTTTAGGTGAAAAATATAATAAGGTTATAGATATATGAGTAAATGCTAATGATAAAATAGTTAATTCAATGATGGAAAATTTATCTGTTGAATGAGTTAATTTAAATGGAAATTTAGTAAAGCAAGATTCTTTTAATAGTATTTTTATGATGGCTGATTCTGGTGCTAGAGGATCTGCTGCTCAAATAAGACAATTATCTGGAATGAGAGGTTTAATGGCTAAACCTGATGGTTCAATAATAGAAACACCTATAACTGCTAATTTTAGAGAAGGTTTAAGTGTTTTACAGTATTTTATTTCAACACATGGAGCAAGAAAAGGTTTAGCTGATACTGCTTTAAAAACAGCTAATTCTGGATATTTAACTCGTCGTTTAGTGGATGTTGCTCAAGATTTAGTTATTATTGAAAAAAATTGTGGTACTAAAAATGGAATAATAATTACTTCAATAATCGAAGGTAGTCATATTAAAGAGTCATTAAAAGAAAGAATTATTGGTAGAGTTTTATTAGAAGATATATATATAAATTCTAAATTATTGATTAAAAAAAATACTTTATTAAATGATTATTATTGTGATTTAATTGAAACTTCAGCTATACATAGTATTAAAGTTCGTTCTGTTGTTATGTGTGAGACTAGTTTTGGTGTTTGTTCATTTTGTTATGGTCGTGATTTATCTAGAGGTCATTTAATTAATGAAGGTGAAGCAATAGGTGTAATTGCTGCTCAATCTATTGGTGAACCAGGTACTCAATTAACTATGAGAACTTTTCATATAGGTGGTGCTGCTTCTAGAGTCGCTGCTGATTCTAATATAAGGGTTAAAAATGATGGTATATTAAAGTTAATTAATTTAAAATCTATAACTAATTCTTCAAATAAATTAATTATTATTTCTAGAAATGTAGAATTAAAAATTATTGATAAATTTGGTTTAATAAAAGAAAATTATAAATTACCTTATGGTTCAATTGTTGAAAAAAAAGATAATTCAAATGTTTATTCTGGTGAAGTTATAGTTAATTGAGACCCTCATACTATGCCTATAATTACAGAAGTAAGTGGATATGTAAGTTTTGTTGATATGTATGAAGGTAAAACTATTTTAAGACAAAAAGATGAATTAACTGGCTTAACTTCTATTGTTATTTTAGATAGAGTAAAATATAAAAGTAATTTTAGTAAAGAATTTAGACCTTCTATAAAAATATTAGATTCTAATGGTAATGATATATTTATTCCTGGTACAGAAATTATTGCTCGTTATTTTTTACCTAGTAAATCTATTGTTCAATTAGAAAATAATTCTTATGTTAATGCTGGTGATATTTTAGCTAGAGTTTCTCAAGAATATGGTGGTACTAAAGATATTACTGGTGGTTTACCTAGAGTAGCAGATTTGTTTGAAGCTAGAAAACCTAAAGATTCAGCTATTTTAGCTGAAATTTCTGGTGTTATTAGTTTTGGTAAAGAAACTAAAGGTAAAAATCGTTTATTAATTACTTCTATTAAAGATAATAAAATTCATGAAGAAATGGTTCATAAATGAAGGCAATTAAATATATTTGAGGGTGAATTAGTAGAAAAAGGTGATATAATTTCTGATGGTGTAGAATCTGCTCATGATATATTAAGATTGAGAGGTGTTGAAGAAGTTACTAAATTTATTGTTAATGAAGTTCAGGATGTATATAGATTGCAAGGTGTTAAAATAAATGATAAACATATAGAAGTTATAATTAGACAAATGTTAAGAAGAGTTACTATAACAGATCCTGGTGATTCAAATTATTTATTTGGTGAGCAAATTGAAATTTCTAGAGTTAGATTAATTAATAAAAATTTATTTTTTAAAAAAAAAAAAGTTATTAAATATAATCGTAATTTATTAGGAATTACTAAAGCTTCTTTAGCTACAGAATCTTTTATTTCAGCTGCTTCATTTCAAGAAACTACTAGAGTATTAACTGAATCTGCTGTTGCAGGTAAAAGAGATGAATTAAGAGGTTTAAAAGAAAATGTTATTGTTGGTAGATTAATACCTTCAGGTACTGGTTATTCATATCATTGTAAAAAAAATAAATATAAATTTTTAAAAAAAAATAAAAAAAAACAATTAAATAAAATAGATAATGAAAAATTAGCTAGTGCTAATTTAAAGAAGTTATTAAATTCACAAAATTTGTTTTAAATATTTAGATGAAAAAAAAAATTTTTAGTGCTATTCAACCTACAGGTAAATTGACTATTGGTCATTATGCTGGAATTTTAAATAATTGATTTTATTTTCAAAATAAATTTAATTGTTTTTATTGTATTGCTGATTTACATTCTTTAACTAATACTTTTTTAAATTTTAAAAAAAATGAACTTAAAAATAATATTTTTGATATAGTTGCTTTTTTATTGGCATTAAATATTGATTATAAAAAATGTACTATTTTTTTACAATCTAGTGTTAAAGAACATGTTCAATTAAATTGAATACTTAATTGTTATACATATATAGGTGAATTAAAAAGAATGACTCAATTTAAAAGTAAAATTAAGAATAATAATAAAAATATTTTAAATTGTGGTTTATTTAATTATCCTATATTAATGTCTTCTGATATTTTATTATATAAATCTGATTATGTATCTATAGGTTTAGATCAAGTTCAACATTTAGAACTTACTAGAAAAATAGCTAAGAGATTTAATAAATTATATTCTAGTAATATATTTACTATTCCTAAGTATATTTTATCTAATAATGGTTCTAAAATTATGTCTTTATTAAATCCTAAAAAAAAAATGTCTAAATCTGATTTTAATAAAAATAATGTTTTATTTTTATTAGATGATTTTAATTCAATTAGAAAAAAAATTAATAGTGCTGTAACTGATATAGATTTTCCACCAAAAATTAATTTTGATTTAGTTAATAAGCCTGGTATATCAAATTTATTAAATATAATGTCAATTATTAAAAATATTTCTATTAATAGTTTAGAAAAAATGTTTTTTAATTTTTCTTATAAAAATTTTAAAAAGGAATTAATTAATGAATTAGATGTTTTTCTTTATCCTATACAAAAAAAATATTTTTATTTTCGTAAAAATGAATTTTTTTTAAAAAATATTTTACTAAAAGGTAAAATTAGGGCTAAAAATAGTGTAAAAAAATTAATATCAAATATTAAAAATTTATTTGGTATAGATTTTTTTTAAGTAAATTTTTATCATTTAATTGGTGTTAAGTTATTTTTTTTAAGGTATAAATTTGTTTTTATAAAGTGATTACATCCAATAAAACTTTTTTTTACTGATAATGGTGATGGATGAGATGATTTTAAAATTAAATTTTTTTTTTTATTTATAAATTTTATTTTTTTTTGTGCATAATTTCCTCATAGTATAAATACTATATTTTTTAAAAAAAAATTTATATATTTTATTATTCTATTTGTGAATATTTCTCATCCTATATTTTTATGAGAATTAGGTTTTTTATTTTCTACAGTTAGTATACTATTTAATAATAAAATTCCTTGTTTAGCTCAATTAATTAAATATCCATTTTTTGGTATTATAAAATTTTTAAATTCTTTTTTTATTTCTTTGTATATATTTTTTATTGAAGGTGGAATTTTGTTATTTGGTAATACTGAAAATGCTAAACCATGTGCTTGATTTATATTACAATATGGATCTTGACCTAATATTACAACTTTTGTTTTATTAAATTTTGTTATTTCAAATGCTTTAAATATATCTTTTTTTTTTGGATGAATTATTTTTTTTTTATATTCTTTATTTAAAAAATTTTTCATTTTAATAAAATATTTTTTTTTTTTTTCTTTGTTTATTATTTTTTTTCAAATCATTTTTATTTAATTTTTTTTATGTTTTATGTGTATGAATAATATTAGTTTTTTTTTTATATTGAAATACTTTTTAATTTCTTTTTTTGATAAAAAAATTATTTTTTTTATTTTATTACCGTTTTTACCTATTAATATATTAACATAATTTTTTTTTTTTACATATATTACAAAATATATCATTTTTATTTTTTTTTTTTCTATAATTTTTTTTATTAAAAATTTTATTGAATAAGGTATTTCTTCACCTATTAATCTTATTGTTTTTTCTCTTATTATTTCTTTTATAATAAAATTATCTTTACAATCTGTTTTTTTATTTTTTTTAAATAAATGTTTTGATTTAACTAAATAATTATTAATAATTTTTTTTTTAATTAAATTTATATCTTTTATTTTTTTAGATGATATAGGTACTATTGATGTGTATTTACCAGTATTTTTTATTTTTTTTATTAAATGTAATAATATATTTTTATTTTTTAATTTATCAATTTTATTTATTATTAATAAAATTGGTATTTTAAGTATATTTATTAATTTTATAAGTTTTAGTTCATATAAATGAAGTTTTTTTTCTATCATTAATATTAATAAATTAATTTTTTTATTATAAAATTTTTTAAAAAAAAAATTTTTTAATTTATTAATATAAATATATGGTTCTAAATTTTTATTTTCATTATATCCTGGAGTATCAACATAAATATATTGATTATTTTTTTTTGTGTATATTCCTATAATATTTTTTTGAGTAGTATATTTTTTTTTAGATGTTATAGATATTTTTTTTTTTATTAATTTATTAAATAAAGTAGATTTACCAATATTTGTTTTTCCTATTATTGCTATGTATGTACATTTTTTTTCTTTATTTTTTTTTATTAATATCATTTGTTTAAAATTATTCCTAAATTTATTAATGCTTTTTTAGCTGCTATTTGTTCTGCTTTTTTTTTACTGTATCCTTTTCCTTCAGTAATTTTTTTTAAATTATTTATTTTACAATGTATTGTAAAAATTTGTTCATGATCTTTTCCTTTTTTCTTAATTATATAATATTTAGGTAAAGGTAATTTTAATTTTTGTAGATATTCTTGAAGTATAGTTTTATAATCTTTTTGGTTATTTTTTGTATATATGTTTTTAAAATTTTTTTTAAAAAATCAAATTTCTATTATTTTTTCTACAATATTTATATTTTTACTATCTGTAAATATAGCTCCTATTATTGATTCTACAGTATTTGCTAATATTGATTTTTTATATTGTCCTTTCATTTTTATTTCTCCTTGTCCTAATAATATATATTTATTTAATTTTAATTTTTTTGCTATTTTAAATAAATTTTTTTTGTTTACTAAATTAGCTCTTATTCTTGTCATGAATCCTTCTTTTTTATTTAAAAATTTATAATATATTTTTTTTGTTATTATAAAATTTAATATTGAATCTCCTAAAAATTCTAATCTTTCATTATGGTTTATACTATAACTTCTATGTGTTAAAGATAAAATTAATATTTTTTTATTTATAAAATTATATTTAATTTTTTTTTCTAAATAATTTATTATTTTCATAAATTTATTATGATATTTTTCCTATCCTTTCAAATCTAAATCCATTAGGTAAATTATTTTCTTGTTTATTTAAACTCATTCATATATATTCTGCTTTTCCAATTATTAAATTTTTATGTACACATCCTCAATATCTACTATCTTCACTGTTATCTCTATAATCTCCTAAAACGAAATACATATTTTTTGGTATTTTTAATATATATATTTTTCTTATATTTTTATTTATATTATTATTTTTAGGTCATAATAATATATTATGTTTTGTATTATTTATATATTCTGTTTTTTCTTTTAAAAATATTATTTTTGAGTTTTTATTTTTTATTTTTTTATTTTTTTTTCAAAAATATTCTTCTACTTTGTTTTTATAGAAGACTATTTCTTCTAAAAAATTACTGTTTTTTTCATTTGAATATTTGAATATATTTTTTTCGTAATAATATTTTTTTTTATTTTTTATAAATAATTTATATATTTTAATTTTATTTATATTTTCGTCATAAATGATAATATCATTTGGTAATCCTACAATTCTTTTAATATAGAATATTTTTTCATTTTTTGGATATTTAAAAACAATTATATCTCCATATTTAGGTTCATTAATATTTAAAATTATTTTATTATTTATAGGATTTTTTAAGTTATATTTAAATTTATTTACTAATATTAAATCTCCTATTAATAAAGTTGGCATCATTGATGCTGATGGTATTTGAAAAGGTTCATATATAAATGATCTAAATGTAAATATTATTAGTAATGTACTAAATATTTCTTTAGAAATTTTATAAAAATACATTTTTTTTTTTTTATAAAAAAAAATATTAATTATTTTATTTGTTATTAATATACTTCCTGTAAAAATAATTAATGATAATAATATTGTATTAAATAAATTATGCATATTTATTTTTTTAAATTTTAAATGTTTTAAAAAATATATCTGGAGATATGTATATATTTCCTATTTTTTTCATTTTTTTTTTACCTATTTTTTGTTTTTTTAATAATTTTCTTTTTCTGGATATATCACCTCCATAACATTTTTCTGTTACATTTTTTCTTAAAGCTTTTATTTTTGTTGTTGAAATAATTTTGTTATTACATAAAGCTTGTATTGTAACTTCAAATTGTTGTTTTTTTATATTTTTTTTTATAATTTCTATTATATTTTTACTATATTTATTTATTGTTTTTTTATGTAATAATATAGAAAATCCGTCTATTTTTTTTTTATTTATATTTATATTTAATAAGTTAATATCAGATTTTTTATATTTTATAAAATTATATTCAAATGATGCGTATCCTTGAGATAAAGATTTTAATTGGTTATTAAAATTTGTTATTATTTCTGAAGTTGGTAATTCATATATTAGTAATATATTTTTTTTAAAAAAAAAAATATTTTTTTGTTTACCTCTTTTATTTATACATAATTTTATTATTTTTCCTAAATATTTTTTTGGTGTAATTATATTACAAATAGATATTGGTTCTTGTATTTCTTTTATTAAATTTCTAGTTGGCATTTCTGTTAAATTATTTAAATAAATTATTTTTTTATTTTTATTTATAATTTTATATATAACTGTTGGTGGTGTAATAATTATTTTTGTTTTATATTCTCTTTCTAATCTTTCTTTTATTATTTCCATATGAAATATTCCTAAAAAACCGCATTTAAATCCGTATCCTAATATTGGAGAATTTTTTTGTTTATATATTAATGATGAATCATTTAAACTTAGTTTTTCTAATGATTTTTTAAATTTAAAAAAATTTTTATTTTCATTTGGATATAATTCTGCGTAAATTTGTGGAGATATTTTTTTAAATTTTGATAGTTTTATTTTGGATGAATTTTTAAATGTAGTTATTGTATCACCTATTGATATTGATTTAATATTTTTTATATTACAGGATATTCATCCTACTTCTCCGCAATTTAAACAATTAATATTTTTTTTTTCTGGTTTATTAATATAAATGTTTTCTATAATGTATTTTTTTTTTTTATTTATAATTTTTATTTCTTCATATTTTTTTATTGATCCATTTTTAATTTTTATTAAATAAAATATTCCTAAATAGTTATTGAAATAAGAATCTATTATTAATGCTTGTAAAGGTAATTTTTTATTTCCATTTGGATAAGGTATATATTTTATAATTTTTTTTATTATATTTTTTATTCCTATTCCTTTTTTTGCTGAACATAAAATTATTTCTTTTTTTTTTATTTTTAATAATTTTTTTATTTGATATTTTGTTTTTTTTAAATTTTTATTTGGTAAATCTATTTTATTTATTATTGGTATTATTTTTATATTCAGTTTTTTTGCTATATTATAGTTTGCTAAAGTTTGTGCTTGTATTCCTTGAGTAGCATCAATTAAAAGTAATGCTCCTTCGCAAGCATATAAAGATCTTGATACTTCGTAAGAAAAATCTATATGTCCCGGTGTATCTATTAAATTAAATTTATAATTTATATTTTTATAATTATATTTTAAACAAACACTTTGTGATTTTATAGTAATTCCTTTTTCTTTTTCTAATTCCATTGAATCTAATATTCTTTCTTTGTTTTTTTTTATTTTTTTTCCTGTACATATTTCTATTATTCTATCTGATAATGTTGATTTTCCATGATCTATATGTGCTATAATAGAAAAATTTCTAATTTTTTTTTGCATATTTATAGAAAAAAATTGGTTAATAATTATATATTATATATATAAAATTTAATAATATATTTTTATTTTAATAGATAAAATTTTAATAGTATATGAATAAAGTAATTACAAGATTTGCTCCTAGTCCTACTGGTTATTTACATATTGGTAATATTCGTACTGCTTTATATTCATGACTTTATGCTAGAAAAAATAATGGTAAGTTTATTTTGCGTATTGAAGATACTAATTTTTGTAAATATAATAAAAAATATATAGATAGTATATTCTATATTTTGGAATGATTAGGTTTATATTGAGATGATAAACCTTTTTATCAATCTGAAAGATTAGATTTATATAAATATATTGTAAATAAAATGTTGAAAAAAAATTTAGCTTATAAATGTTATTGTTCTTCAGAGAGATTAAATAAATTAAGATATTTATGTAAAAAAAATAATACTAAATATTTTTATGATGGTTATTGTAGAAATAAATATATAAATTATAAAGATAATGTTCCTTATGTTGTAAGATTTAAAAATCCTAAATTTGGTAATGTAATTTTTAAAGATGTAGTTTTTGGTAAAATAAAAATAAAAAATAAATTTTTAGATGATATTATTATTCAAAGATCTAATGGTTTTCCTACATATAATTTGTGTGTAGTTATAGATGATTATTATATGTCAATTAGTCATGTTATTAGAGGAGAAGATCATTTAAGTAATACTCCAAAACAGATAAATATTTTAAATTCTTTAAATTATAAAAATCATATTTATGTTCATTTACCTATGATATTAAGTAATGACAGAAAAAAATTATCTAAAAGAAATTTAGAATCTGATATAAAAAAATATATTAATGAAGGTATTTTACCTGAAGCAATATTAAATTATTTATTTATTTTGGGTTGATCTTATAAAAATTATGAATTAATTAATATTTATGAAATGAAATATTTATTTAATTTTTATAATTTAAATAAATCTTCATGTATTTTTAATTATAAAAAACTTATTTGGTTTAATAAATATTATATTTCAAATATTAATTTTAATAAATTAATATATTATATTAAATATTTTTTTCTTAAAAAAAATATTAATATTAATAATATATATAAATTTAATGAAATAATTAGTTTTTATTCAAAAAGATGTTATAAATTAAGTGATATGAGTGATTTTTGTTTAATTTTTATTAATCGTTCTTATTTAATAAATAAAAAAGAAATTTTAAAATATGTAAATAAATATTCTTATAAAATAATTAATTATTTCTTTTTTAGATATTTAAAACTAAAAAATATTGATTTAATTAATATTAATTATATTATTAATATTTTATTAAAAAAATTTTTTTTTTTAAAAAAAAATAAAATTTTTTATATTTTAAGATATTTTTTAACTGGTAAAAGTTTTACTCCTAATTTAAGTATAATAATTTATTTTTTAGGAAATAATGAAATTAAATATAGATTAAATTATATTATAAAAAATTTTTTTATTGATTTTATAAAAAATTAAATATTTTTATTTTTTGATTTTTTTAGTATTTTTTTTAATAAAATTAAGTTTATTAAATTTTTTTTATTTTTAATATATTTTGTTATTGATTTTATTTTTTTTTTATTTATTTTTTTTAATTTTTTTTTATTTAAAAATATAAAGTTTTTAAATTTATTTAATTTTGAACTGATATAAATGGATGTATTTATACCTATATTTGGTATAGATAGTGAATAAATTAAATTTTTAAGTTTAATATTTTTTTTTGAATAATTTATAGAATGTATAATTTTTTTTGCTAATTTAATTTTTATTCCAGGTACAGAAATTATTTTTTTTTTAGATATAAAAAATATATCTGTTATATTTTTAATATATTTATATTTAATAAGTTTTTTTATTATTTTTGGTCCTATTCATTTAATATTAAATCCATTTTTAGATATAAAATTTATAATTATTTTTTTTATTTGTTCTGGACATGAAAAATTTAAATTGCATTTAGGTATTTTATCGTTTAAATTAATTTTATTTTTACATGATGGACATATATTTGGAATAAGTATTTTTTTTTTATTTTTTTCTTTTATTATTTCTTTTATGCAAGGTATTACATCTCCAGATCTTTCTATTATTATTTTATTTTTTTTTTTTAATGATAATTTTGATAAGTAATTTAAATTATATAAGTTAATTTTATTTATTTTTGTACCTCCTATATTAATTTCTTTTATTATTCCTATTGGAGTTATAATTCCATTTTTTCCTACTTTTAATTTTATTTTTTTTAATATTGTAGTTTTTTTTTTTGTAGGAAATTTTCAAGATATACATCATTTTACATTTTTTTTGTTGTTTCCTATTTTTTCTTGTAATTTTCTATTATTTATTTTTATTACTATTCCATCTATATCAAATAAATTTATTTTTCTTTTTTTTTTTATTTTTTTATAAAAATATATTATTTCTTTAAAAGAAGAACATAATTTTGTATTTTTATCTATATTAAATCCAAATTTTTTTAATTTATTTAAACATTTATATTGGTTTTTTTTTTTGTATCTTTTATTTTTTAATATTAAATCATATGCTATAAATGATAATTTTCTTTTTTTAAATGTATTTTTATTTATTTTTCTTATTGTACCTGAAACAAAATTTCTACTATTAGAAAATTTATTTTTTTTGTTTATTTTTAAAAAATTTTTTGTTTTTATATATAATTCACCTCTTATTTCTATTTTAGAATATTTTTTTTTTGTATTTAAAATTTTTGGTATTGATTTTATTTCTTTTATGTTACTTGTTATATTTTCTCCATATATACCGTTACCTCTTGTTAAAGATTTATTTAAATAATTATTTTTATAAATTAAACTTATTGCTATTCCATCTATTTTAAGTTCACAACAAAATTTTTTTTTGTTATATAATAATTTTATTTTATTTATATATTTGTATATTTTTTTTAAAGAATATATACTTTTTATAGATAACATTGGTATAGAATGTTTATTTTTTTTTAATTTTTTTTTAAAAATGTATTTTTTTTTATTAACTTTAATATTTTTATATTTTGGATATTTTTTTTTTAATTTATGTAATTTGTTTACTAATAAATCATATTCTTCGTCACTAATTAAATTTTTGTTTTTACTGAAGTAATAAAATGAATATTTATTTATTTTTTTTTTTAATTTTATTATTTTTTTTTTTATATTATTTTTATTCATATTTTTTTTATTTTTTTTTTTATAATTATTTATTAATATTTTTATTGTTATTAATTAAATCAATTATTATACTAAATAATAGTATTTCTTTATTAAATATTTATATTTGTATAAATTTATTTTAATTATATATATGACATATTTTTTTATTATTTTATTTTTATTTTTTTTTTTAAATATATTTAAAAATTATTTTATAGTTCAATTTATTTTATTATTTTTAATTTTACTTTTTTTTATAAAGTTATTATTTATATTAATAATATATATTATATTTAATAATTTTTACATTAATAAAAAATATAAAGAATTATATAAAATTTGGTTAAGAAATATTTTTTATTTAAATTTTAATAAAAAATATAATTTAAATTTAAAGAAAAATATATTTAATTTACGTTTTAATAAAATAGATATTCCTATTGTAAAAGTAAAAAAAATTATTTTATTTACAAGTAGTAAAAAATTAATTTTGTCTTTGATAAAAGATATTAATTCTTCTGTTAAAAGTGTTTATATAATATTTTATATATGAGAATCATTTTATTTATCTGATAAAGTTATATTTTCGTTAATTAATGCTTCAAATAGAGGTGTTAAATGTAAAATTATATTAGATTCTATAGGTAGTTTAAAGTTTTTTAAAACTATATGACCTAAAATTATGATTGATTCTGGTATAGAAATTATAGAATCATTTAAATTTAATTTTTTTAATTTTATATTTAATAGAATAGATTTTAGACAGCATAAAAAAATTGTATTAATAGATTTTGATATTACTTACATAGGTAGTATGAATTTAGTTGATTCTAATAATTTTAAAAAATATCTTAATTTAAATCAATTAATTGATTTAATGGTTAAAATTAAAGGAAGTTTTTTAGTTAAAGTAATGAAAATTATATTTTCTTATGATTGAGAATTAGAAACTGGAATTAATATATTAAATAAAAGTTATTTTATTGATTTAAAAAAAATTTTTTTTAAAAAAAAAAAATTTTTTTCTAAGGTAGTTCAAGTTATTAATTCTAGTCCTGGTTTACCTAAAAATTTAATTCATGATTCTGTATTAGATATTATTAGTTCTGCAAAAAAACGTTTAATTATTACTACACCTTATTTTGTTCCTAGTATTGATTTATTTAATATTATATGTATTCTAGCACGTAGAGGTGTTGATGTTAGTGTAATAATACCAGAAAAAAATGATTCTTTTATTGTTAATTGAGTTAATAAGTATTATTTTAGTTATCTTTTATTATCAAATATAAAAATTTATTTATTTAGAAGTGGTTTTTTACATACTAAAACTATATTAATAGATGATAATATAAGTTTAGTAGGTACAGTTAATTTTGATATACGTAGTTTATTATTAAATTTTGAAGTAGCATTAATTATTAATGATAATGTTTTTAATAATAAATTATTTAATATTAATAAAAAATATATTTCTAAATCTAAGTTAATTAATTATTTTTATTGAAATAAAAGATCTTTTTTTAAAAAGATTTTAGAAAATTTTTTTTATGTATTTAATTCTTTATTATAAAAAAGAATATTATTCATATATTTTGGGATATTTATAAATTTTACATTTATTTTATTATTTTTTTTTTTAATTCATGATCCTAATTTTTTTATTCCATATATTTCAGAAGAATGATGTCCTAATATTATTGTATTAATTTTATATTCTTTTATAATATATATAGTTTTTTCAGATATTTCTCCAGTTATATATGTATCTATTTTATATTTTCAAATAGCTTTTTCTAAAAAATTTTCACCAGATCCGCAACATATACCTATTTTATATATATTTTTTTTTTTACTTTTTATATGATTAAAGTTTTTAATATTTTTTTTTATTTTTTTTATTAAATTAAAATTTTTTTTTATTTTTCCTATTAATACTGGAAAATTATTTTTTGGTAATTTTTTTATTTTAATGTTTAATTTTTTTGATAAAAGAACATTATTTCCTATTTTTGGATGTATATCTAATGGTAAATGTCATGTATATATGTTAATATTTTTTTTTAAAATATTAAGTATATATTTTTTTTTAATTCCTTTAATTAAAGGATTTTTATTTCAAATTAATGCATGATGAGATATTATTGCATCAATATTTTTTTTTAAAGATTTTTTTATAATATAATTGTTTATAGTTACACAAGTAATAATTTTTTTTATTTTTTTTTTTCCTTCTATTTGAAGTCCGTTTATAGTTAAATCTTTTATTTTTTTTTTTTTTAATAAATATTTGTTTATTATTTTTTCTAATTTGTAGTTATTCATAATTTTATTTTAACGGAGGCAGAGAGATTCGAACTCTCGAACGATTACGTTGACGGTTTTCAAGACCGTTGCCTTAAACCACTCGGCCATACCTCCTTTACTATTTTTTATTTAAAATAAATATAATTTATTTTTTTATTTTTTTTATATTTATATTTTTTATATATTATATATAAATTTATATAAAAATTAATAATAATATTATTTTTAATTTAAATAATTAATTTATTATTTTTAATATTATTGAAAATTACATATTTAAATATACTATATAAATAGTATATTTTTTTATTTAAATTATATATATAATTTTATTTTTTTAATTTAAATATTTTTATAAAAATTAAATTTCTTTAAAATAATTAATAAAAATATTTATTTTATTTATATTTAATTTTTTTACATATTACCTTTTTTAATTAAAAATATATATTTATTTATTTATAATAAATATTTTTTATTTACTAGATAAAATATTTTAACATATTTTTTTAATTTCTAATCTTTTGAAATTAATTATTTTTATATTATTTTTTTTTAAATATTCTTTTATAAGAATTTTATTATTGAAAATAAAATTTTGTTCTTTTAAAGTTATTTCTTTTATTTTATTTTTTAAATGTTTTGATATAATATTTTTTTTTTTATTATTTGTATAGTTTATTATTTTTTCTTTTTCTTTTTTTATTATTTTTTTTGGTATATTTTTTTTGTTTATATATATTGGATTCATAGCTGTTATGTGCATAGCTATTTTTTTTATTTTATTTTTATTTATTTTATTATTATTTGTTTTTACTTTTAATAAAGTACCTACTTTATAGTTATTATGTATATATATATTTAAATATTTTCCTTTTAATTTATATAATTTTTTTATATTTATATTTTCATTAAATTTGTTAATTAAATAATTTTTTTTTTTTTTAAATATTTTTTTTATTTTTTTTATTGATAAATTTATATTTTTTAGTGAAAAATTTAATATTTTTTTACCAAATTTAATAAATTTTATGTTTTTAGATACAAAATCTGTTTCACAATTAATTTTTAATATTATTCCATTTTTTTTTTTTATATTTCCTAAAATTATTCCTTCTTTAGTATTTTTTTTTTTTTTTATTATATTTTTTTTTAAAAAAATTATAGATTTTTCTATATTAAAATTATTTTTTTCTAAAGCTTTTTTACATTTTGTAATACTTATTTTTGTTATTTTTCTTATTTTTTTTATTAATTCTAAATTATTTTTCATATTATGAATTTAATGTTTTTTTTATTATTTTTAAATATCATTTTATTGATTTTATAGAATCATCGTTTCCTGGTATTATGTAATTTATATTTTTTGGATCAGTATTTGTATCAACTACAGAAAAAATTTCTATATTTAATTGTTTTGCTTCTTTTATTGCTAAATTTTCATAATGAGCATCTATAATAAATAATGCATCTGGTAATCCTCCCATGTTTTTTATACCATTAAAATTTTTCTTTAATTTCTTTAATTTTTTTTTTTTTAGTAATATTTCTTTTTTTACTAATTTATTTAGTAATCCTTTTTTATATTGGTATTCTAATTCTTTGAAAAATTTTATTGATTTTTTAACTGTTTTTCAATTTGTTAACATTCCTCCTAATCAACGATTATGAATAAAGAATTGTTTACATTTTATTGCTGTTTTTTTTATTAATTTACTAGCTACTTTTTTTGTTCCTACAAATAAAATTTTTTTTTTATTATCGTTTATTTTTTTTAATTTTATTAATGCTTTTTTAAAAAAATAAACTGTTTTATCTAAATTTATAATATGTATTTTATTATATTTTGTATATATGTAAGGTTTCATTTTTGGATTTCAATGTTTTGTTTGATGACCAAAATGTATTCCCGATTTTATCATTTCTTTAATTGAAAATTTTATCATTTTTTTTTTTTTTTTTTTAAAATTTTAAAAAATTAAATTTATATTATAATATATAAATATTATAATATATATATTATATATTTTATTTAAATTAAAAATTGAAAATTTTATAAATTATGTCTAAATTAATTAAATCTATTTATGATATTAAAAATATAAAAATTGTAAGTAATATGGTTAGTGATGTTTTATCTTATATAAATTTTTATATAAAACCTGGAATTTCTACTGGTGAAATAAATGATATATGTTATGATCGTATAGTTAAATTTCATAAAGCTTATCCAGCTACTTTAGGATATATGGATTTTCCTAAATCTATTTGTGTTTCTGTAAATGATGTTGTTTGTCATGGTATACCAAAATATAATATTTTTCTTAAAGAAGGTGATATAGTTAATATTGATGTTGCTATATTTAAAAATAATTATTATTCAGATGCATCTAAAATGTTTTTTGTTGGTAAACCTAATAAATTAGCTTTAAAATTATGTTATGTTACTAAAAATAGTATATATTTAGCTTTAAAATATGTTAAACATGGAAATAAATTAAATGTTATAGGTAAAGTTATTCAAAATTATGTAGAAAAATATGGTTTTTCTGTTGTAAAAAATTATTGTGGTCATGGTATCGGTAATAATTTTCATGAAGAACCTTTTGTATTACATTATATAAATAATTGTAATACAATTTTAAAATCAGGTATGGTTTTTACTATAGAACCTATGATTAATTTAGGTAGTAGTGATATTAAATTGATGAAAGATGGTTGAACAGTAAAAACTAAAGATGGTAGTTTATCAGCTCAATATGAGCATACTATATTAGTTACATATAATGGATATGAAATTTTAGTTTAAGTATTAATAAAATTATATACATATATATATATATGTATTTTTCTTTTTTTTTTTTTTATAAAAATTAAATTTTTTTTTAATAAAAAAATATTTTTTTAGTTATTTATTTTTTTTTCTTTTATTTCTGAAAGAATTTTACAATCTATACATAAATTAGCTGTAGGTTGAGCTTCTAATCTTTTTATTCCTATTTCTGTTTCACATGTTTCACAATATCCAAAAGTTTTTTTTTCTATTTTTTTAATTGTATTTTTTATTTTATTTATTAATTTTATTTCTCTGTCTTTATTTATTAAATTAAATGTAAATTCTTCTTCTTGTACTGCTCTATCTATTGGATCTGGAAAATTTATTGTTTCTTTATTTTTAGTAAAATATTTATTTTTTGTATTTTTTGTTAGTTGTTTATATAAAGTTTTTAATATTTTTTTAAAATGATCTATTTGTGAATCATTCATATATTTTTCATTACATTTTTTTTTATATGGTTTAATACCAGCTATATTTAATATATTTAATAATATATTTTTTTTATTTTTTTTTATGTACATTTATTTTCCTATTTAAAAAAATTATAATTATTTTTTTTTAAAGATACTATTCTTTCAAAAATTAAATTATGTTTTTTTGAGTTTTTACTTAATTTAAAATAACCTTCTCTTTCAAATTGAAATGATTTGTATTTATTTACATAATTTAATATATTTTTTTCTATATATCCATTTCTTTTTTTAATAGAATTTTTATTTATTTTAGATAAAAAATTTTTTTCCTTATTTGGATTTATTACATTAAATAATTTTTCATATAATATATATTTAGTTTTTAATATATTTTTTTTAGATAATCAATGTATTATATTTAATTTTTTTTTTAAAGATATATTTTTACCTAAGTATTTACATTCTATATATAATATATTACCTTTTTTATCTTTTATTATTTTATTTGATTTTATTATACCTGCATATTTTAATATTATTTTTTTTCCTAATACTAATCTTTTAAAATTTTCTGTTTTTTTTTCTTTAAAATCTTTTTTATCAATATATATTTCTTTAGAAAAAATTATTTTTCTTATGCCCATTTTTTTATTAAATGGATGGTTAGAAATATTTATTTTTATAAAAAAATTTTTATTTAAATTAGTAATTATTATTTTTATTGGGTTAATTATTCCCATTAATCTTGGTGTTATTTTATTTAATTCTTTTCTTATTGAATTTTCTAAAATAGAATAATTTATTATACTTTCTTGTTTACTTATTCCTAATGATTTACAAAAATTTTTTATTGAATTAGGAGTATAACCTCTGTTTTTCATACCAGATATAGTAAGTAATCTAGGATCATCTCATCCTGAAATTATTTTTTTTTTTATTAATTCATTTATTTTTCTTTTTGAAGTTATATTATGAGTTATATTTAATCTAGAAAATTCATATTGTTTTGGTTTGTGTTTTATACTAATATTATTTAATACTCAGTTATATAAATTTTTATTATTTTGAAATTCTAATGTACAAATAGAATGGGATATTTTTTCTATAGAATCAGCAATACAATGAGCAAAATCATACATTGGATATATACATCATTTATTTTTTGTTTTTGGATGTTTATTTTTTTTTATTCTGTAAATAATTGGATCTCTCATTAATATATTTTTTGATTTCATGTTTATTTTTGCTCTTAAACACATTTTTCCTTCTTTTATATAACCATTTTTCATTTTATTAAAAAGTAATATATTTTCTTTTATTTTTCTATTTCTATATGGACTTTTTTTTCCAGGTTTATTTAATTTACCTCTATATTTTTTTATTTTTTTAATTGATAATTCATCTACATATGCTAATTTTTTTTTTATTAATTCTATTGCGTAATTATAATATATTTTAAAATAATCTGAAGAATATTTTTCTTTTCCATTCCATTTAAATTTTAATCATTTTATTTCTTTTTTAATATTTTTAATATATATTTTTTTTTCTGTTTTTGGATTTGTATCATCAAATCTTAAATAAAATTTACCATTAAATTTTTTAGATATATTAAAATTTATATATATAGATTTAATATGTCCTATGTGTAGATATCCATTAGGTTCAGGAGGAAAACGTGTGATTATTTTTTTGTATTTTTTTTTTTTTATATCTGATTTTATAATTTTATAGATAAAATTATTTTTTATATTTTTCATTATTTTATTTTAGATATAAATTAATTTAAGTAATTTTTTTTGAATGGTTTTTATTTTTTTTTGTTTTTTTTTTTTAAATTTATATTTAATTATTTTTTCATTTTTTATTCCTATGGAATAATTAAATTTATTTTTTTTTATTAATTCTATTGCAAAATTTCCCATACGATGAGCTAAAATTCTATCTGTAAATATTGGACATCCTCCTCTTTGTATATGACCTAGAGATGTTGATCTAGTTTCTTTTTTTGTTTTTTTTTCTATAAATTCAGAAAGTTTTTTTATATCATATATATTTTCCGTTATAACTATAATTAAATTTTTTTTACCTTTATTTAAATTATTTTTTATATTTTTTATTAATATTGATTTTTTAAATTTTATTTCAGGTATTATAATATGTTCACATGAACATGATAATGCTGATGATATTGCTAGATATCCACATTTTTTTCCCATTACTTCTATTATACTTATTCTTTTATGTGATGTTGTTGTATCTTTTATTTTATCTATATTTTTTACAATAGTATTAAGTGCTGTAAAACAACCTACAGTATAATCTGTTCCATAAATATCATTATCTATTGTTCCTGGTATTGTTATACAAGGTAAATTCATTTTTATTAATTCTTTAGCTCCTATGTATGATCCTTCACCTCCTATAATTATTAATATATCTATATTTTTATTATTTATTTTTTTTATCATTTTTTTTCTTATTTCATAATTTTTCATTTCTGGAAATCTAGATGAACCAAGTAATGTTCCTCCTTTATTATATATATTTGATATATCTTTATAGTTTAATAATTTTATTTTATTTTTATATAAACCTTTATATCCATCATATATTCCATATACAATAAATTTATTTTGTAAACTTTTTTTTACTATACTATATATTATAGTATTCATTCCTGGAGAATCTCCTCCACTTGTTAATATTCCTATTTTTTTTTTCATTTTTTTTTATTTTTTTTAGTTTTTTTAGTATATATTAATATTAATTTATATTTAAATAATTATATTATATTAGAAAAGAATATAAAAAAATATTTTTATTTATTTAATAAATATTAATTTTGAATTATACTATTATTTTTTAATAATTAAAAATATATTTTTTTTTATTTAATTTTTTTTTAATGATAAATTTATATTAGTAAGTATTATAATTATTAACTATATTTTTGGAAACTAAAATAATTTTTTATATTTTAGTTATTATTTTAATGTTAATTCAATTTTTAGGTACAAGTGCTGGATCTCCTAGTATAAATAGAAATGTTAGTAGTATAGCTTTAATATTTAATAATGATATTTATGAGGTTTGATTATTTGATTGTGGAGAATCTACTCAACATCAAATATTACATACTTCTATAAAATTAAGTAAAATAAGAAAGATATTTATTACTCATATGCATGGTGATCATATTTTTGGTTTACCTGGTTTATTAACTAGTAGATCAATAAATAAATCTAAAAATATGTTAGAAATTTATGGATGTAAAGGTATTAAATATTATATAGAAATGTCTTTAAAAATGAGTAATTCTTGTATAAAATTTCCTTTAAATATAATTGAAATATGTGAAGGTGAAATATTTAATAATGGTAAATTTAGGGTTAAATCTTTTTTATTAAATCATTCATTAGAATGTTATGGTTTTCGTATTGAAGAATCTAATAAATTAGGTCATTTAAATGTAAATAAGTTAATTTCTGATGGTATATATCCTGGTCCTATATATAAATATTTAAAATTAGGTAAAAAAGTTTTTTTAAATGATGGTAAACTAATAGATGGTAAAAAATATTTAGGTCCTGATATAAAAGGTAAAAATATTGTAATATTTGGTGATACTGCTCCTATAAAAGGAAATAAATTTTCATGTTTATTTAATGTTGATCTTTTAGTACATGAATCTACTTTAGGTAGTAAAATGTTTAGAATAGCTAATTATAGAGGTCATTCTACTAATATTCAGGCTGCTTTATTAGCTAAAAAATATTCTGTTAAAAAATTAATAATTACTCATTTTAGTTTAAGATATAAAAAAAAAGATTTAAAAAAAATTCTTTATGAATGTATAAAATTATTTCCTAATACTAAAATAGCTTATGATTTTTCTATTTTTAAAATTTAATTTTTTTTTTTAAATATTTTGTTATATTTATAAAAAGTATATTTATTAATATACTAATTATAATATCTTCTATTCTGTGTAAGTAGAATAATATTCTACTTATTATAATAATTTTTAATATATAAATAATTATTTTATTATGAATATATTTGTTTTGTTTTAAAAAAAAAATTATTCAAAAACTTGAAAATATTGTATGTCCTGAAGGAAAAGAACTATCATTTTTTTTTTTTCAATTATTTATTAACCAATAAGGTATTGTTATATTATTTTTTTTTATCATTATATTTTTTATTATTTTATATGGTCTTTTAATAAAAAATATTTTTTTTATGTAGTATTTAGTTATTAAAGATAATATTTGTATTATAGTTAATAATATTAATGTATTAATATTTTTTTTTTTTTTTGTATTAAAAAAAATGTATATATTTAGTAATATATATGTTATAAAAATTAACGGAAATTCTATGAATTTATTAATTAAATGTATATAAAATAATATTTTTCAATAATAAATAATATTTATATTATTAAAAAATATATATTTATATATTTTAATTAATATTAAAAATATTAATATATTTAGTATTTTTTTTATATATATATTTTTTTTTATCATAATTTTTATATTTTTATTTTTTTTATTATATTAAATTTATATTTAAATTTTAATTTGTTTAAAAATATTTTTGTAAATTTTTCTTTTTTTGTATAAAAAAAAATATATTTTATATTTTTAATATTTATTTTATTTATATATTTATATATTTTTTTTTTTATTATATTCGTATAATCTACACAAATTATTTTTTTTTTAAATATTAAATTAAATTCTTTTATTAAAAAAGTAAAATGAGTACAACCTATTATTATAATATCTGGTTTTTTATTTTTTTTTAGTATATTTTTAAATGTATCTTTTATTTTTATTATATTAATTTTATTTTTTTTTATTTTATTTTCTGATTGATATATTAAATTTAATGAATATTTTTTTAATATTTTAGTTTTTTTTTTTATTTTTTTTATTGTATTTCTTATATATTTTGAATTTATTGTTATATAAGTTCCTAATAATAAAAATTTTTTTTCTTTATTTTTTTTTATTGATTTTTTTATTGGTGGAAATATTCCTATAATTTTAAATGAAAATTTTTTTTTTATATAATTTAATGAAATTATACTAGCTGTATTACATGCTATTATTAGTAATTTAATAATATATATTTTATTTAAATATTTTATTATTTTTAATATTCTTTTTGTTATATATATATAATTTTTATTACTATAGGGAAATTTTTTATTATCCATAATATATATACAATTTATTTTATTTGATATTAATTTTTTTATACTAGAAAATATAGAAAGTCCTCCTATTCCTGAATCTATTAAAACTAAATATTTTTTTTTCATTTTATTTTATTTTATTTAATTTTTTTAAAGAAATATTTATTTATGTATATATTGTTTTTAAATATATATATTATAATATATAATTTATTAAATGAATTTTATTATGTAATTATAAAAAATAAATTTTTTTTTTTTGGAAAAAAAATTATGTGTAAAGTTGGAATTTTTTTTGGTAGTGATACAGGAAATACTAAGAGAGTTTCATATTATATATTAGAAAAATTTAGTAAATATTTTGATACTAGTATATTAAATATTGCTAATAGTTCTGTATATGATTTTTATGAATTTGATATTTTGATTTTAGGAACTTCAACTTGATATTGCGGTGAATTACAATATGATTGAGATGATTTTTTATATAATTTTAAAAGTATAAATTTTAGTAATAAAATAATTTCTTTTTTTGGTTGTGGTAATCAAGAAGATTATGGTGATTACTTTTGTAGTGGTATTTATAAATTATATAAAATAGTTATTAAAGATAATCCAATTATATTAGGTTATTGACCAGTATGTAATTATAAATTTATTTATTCAAAAAGTTTATTGAATAAAAGTTATTTTTTTGGTTTGGTGTTAGATGAAGATTATCAATCCGAATTTACTATTAGGAGAGTTAATATTTGAACTAGTAAATTATTATTGGATATTTTTAATTATATTAAATAAATATTATGTATATGATTAAATTTTTTTTATTTTTGATTTTTTTTTTATCTAAAGGAGTTTTATCTTGTAATATTGATTTAAAACCTAAAGTTTTTGTTTTTTTTTCTCCTCATGATAAAATAGAAAAATTTTTAGTTAATATTATTTCTAATGCTAAAAATGAAATTTTAATTGCTTCTTATAATTTAACTAGTAAAAAAATTTTAAATGCTGTTATTAATTCTCATTTGAGAGGTATAAAAATAAAAGTATTACTTGATGGTAAAAATAATTGAAAAAAAAAATATATATTAAATACTTTTTTAAAATATAATGTACCTGTTAGGTTAAATTATTCTTATAATATTATGCATAATAAATTTTTAATTATTGATAATGATTCTTTAGAAACAGGTTCATATAATTATACTTTTTCTGCACACAAATTAAATTCTGAAAATATTATTTATTTAAAATATGTTCCAAAAATTGTTTCAAAATATAAGAAAGAATTTTTAATTTTATGGAATAAAAGTTTTTTTTTAAATAAAAAAAAAATATATATATAAAAAAATTATATATTTAATTATTTTTTTTGGTAGAATATATGTATGTTATTTTATTTTAAATAAACTATTATTTATATAATATATTAGGATATTTTATGTTGAAAATGAAAGATTTAGATTTATTTAATAAAAGGGTTTTAATTAGATTAGATTTAAATGTTCCAATTAATAATGGATTAATATCTTCTGACAAAAGGATAAAATTGTCTATACCTACTATTAATATGGCTTTAAAAAAAGGAGCAAAGGTAATTTTAGCTTCGCATTTAGGTAGACCTAAAGAGGGATATTATGATAGTAATTATTCTTTACTTCCTGTAGTTAATTGCTTAAAAAAATATTTAAATATTCCTATAAAGTTAGTAAAAAATTATTTAGAATCAAATATATTTTTTTCTAAAAAAAAAAATGAAATTATAATGTTAGAAAATGTTCGTTTTAATAAAGGTGAATCTAAAAATAGTTTAGATTTAGCTAAAAAATATAGTAAATTATGTGATATATTTGTTATGGATGCTTTTGCTACATCTCATAGAATTCATTCTTCTACATATGGTATTATAAAATATTCTAAATCTTGTATTGGTCCTTTATTTTATTCTGAAATAAAATATTTATCTAAAGCTATGTTTAATCCTATTAGACCTATGGTTGTAATTATTGGAGGTGCTAAAGTTTCTACTAAATTTAATGTTTTAAATTATTTATCTAAAATAGCAGATACTTTAATTGTAGGTGGAGGAATTTCTAATACTTTTATTTCTGTAAATAATTTTGTTGGTAAATCTTTACATGAACCTTCATATATTCCTTTAGCTAAAAAATTAATTGATAAATATAATATTCCTGTACCTACTGATTGTAGATTAGGTAAAAGTTTTTCTAAAGATACAATATCTTATGTTAAAGATGTATCTGATATTAAAGAAGATGAAGAAATAATGGATTTAGGTGATGATACTTTAAAAAGATTTTGTAAAATTATAGTTAAAGCAAAAACAATTTTATGAAATGGTCCTGTTGGAGTTTTTGAATTTCCTAATTTTTCTAAAGGTACTAAATCTATTATTAATGCTATATTAAATAGTGATTCTTTTTCTATAGTTGGTGGTGGTGATACTATTTCAGCATTAGAATATTTTGGTTCTTTAGATAAAGTGTCTTATGTATCTAGTGGTGGTGGATCATTTTTAAAATTTATTGAAGGAAAAGAATTACCTGTAATTTCTATTTTAAAAAAAAATTTAGTTTTATTTAATTAATAATTTTTATTGTTATTATTATTATTATGTCTAATTTTATAGATTTTTTAAAACCTGGTGTTATTAATGCTTTTGAAATGCATAAAGTTTTTAATTTTTTAAGAAAGAAGAAAATTGCTTTAGCTGCTGTTAATTGTATTGATAGTAATTCTATTAATTCTGTTTTAGAAACAGCTAGAAAATTAAATACATTAATTATAATTCAATTTTCTTTTTCTGGTTCTATTTTTTTTATTGGAAAAAAATTTTCTTCTAAAGTAAATCAAATTGAATCTGCTGTTAAAGGTGCTGTTTTAGGTGCTAAATATGTTCATGAAATTTCTAAATTTTATAAATTACCAGTTATTTTACATACTGATCATTGTATTAAAGAAAATTTGTTATGAATAGATTATTTATTAAAATATAATGAAGAGTATAACAATATTTATGGTTATTCATTATTTAGTTCTCATATGATAGATTTATCTAATTGTGATATAAAAAAAAATTTAAGTATTTGTAGTAATTATTTAATTAAGTTTTTAAAATTAAATATAAATCTTGAAATTGAGTTAGGATGTACTGGTGGTGAAGAAGATGGTTTAGATAATAGTAATATATCTAATGAAAAATTATATACTAATCCTAATGATGTATTATACGCTTATGGTAAATTAATAAAAATTAGTAAATATTTTACTATTGCTGCTTCTTTTGGTAATATTCATGGAGTATATAAATATAATATGATACGTTTATCACCAAAAATTTTATTAAAATCTCAGTTATTGATTAAAAAATTTTATTCTTTTAAAAATTTAAATAATTTGAATTTTGTTTTTCATGGAGGTTCTGGTACAAGTGAAAATATAATTAAAGAATCTATAGAATATGGTGTAGTAAAAATAAATTTAGATACAGATGTTCAATGATTTTGTTGAAAAGGTATTTTAGAATATTATTTAAAAAATAAAAATTATTTAGAATCCCAATTAGGTAATCCTAAAGGATTGTATAATCCAAATAAAAAATTTTATGATCCTAGAGTATGGATACGTTTAAGTCAGGAATCAGTAATATTATATTTAAAAAATATTTTAAAAAAATTTAATTGCTTAAATTTATTAAAATATTTTAATAAATATTAAATATTTAATTTTTTTTTAAATTAAATTATTTTTTTATTCCTGAAATTTGTACATTAGGAACTAATATTGATCCTGTTCTAATGTTAGAATTAGTATTAACATCATCACTCATTTGAATTATATTATAAAATAATTCTTTTAAGTTTCCTGATATTGTAACTTCATTTACAGGGAATTTTATTTTTCCATTTTCTACTCAAAATCCTGATATTCCTTTTGAATATATTCCTGTATTAATATTTACTCCTTGACCTAATAATTTATCTATTATTAAACCGTTATACATTTTTTTTATAAGTTTTTTATAACTTATATTTTTTTTATTTTTTTCGAAACATCAATTATGTATACCTCCGTAGTTGTGTGTATTTTTTATTTTTAATTTTTTTGATGAATATGAATCTAATATTCATGTTTTTAAAATACCTTTCTTTACTACATAATATTTTTTTGTATTTAAACCTTCTCCATCAAAAGGTTTAGTTCCTATTCCTTTATATATTAAAGGATTTTCAATTATACTAATTCATTTTGGTAAAATATATTTTTTTAATTTTTTAATCATAAATGATTTTTTATTATATATATAATATCCTGTTATTGATTTAATTAAATATTGAAATATTTCTACACTTATTTCATTATTAAATATAACTAATGATTTTTTTGTGTTTATTTTTCTTGGATTAAGTTTTTTAATTGTGTTTTTTACTAGTTTTTTGCTTAAAAAATGATATTTACTTAAAATATCAGATAATTTATGACTATATATATAATCATAATTATATTCCATATACTTTTTATTTTTTGCTATAATATTATTTATTATTAAATAATTTTTAAAAAAATATTTTTTTATTTTTTTATAATTATTAAATATATAAATTTTACTTTCATTTTTATTAAATAAAACTCCATCACTACTTATTAGTTTTTTATTTATATTTAAAGAATTTTTTTCAATATTTTTACATATATATATCATTTCTTTTATTGAAATATCGTCATTAAATGATAATCCTAAATTTTTTTCGTAATGTTTATGAAATAGTTTTTTATTAGGTAATTTATTATATTTATCTTTAGATATATATTTAATTGTATTATTTATATAATTAATAATATTTAAAATATTTTTTTTTTTTAAATTATTACATGTAAAAATACATTTACGATAATTTTTGTATATTATTATTTTAATATATTTACTTTTTTTAAATTCAATATTTTCTAAATATTGATTTTTAATTTTTATATTAGTTTCTTTATTTAATTTTATTATAATTTGTATATTGCTATTAATTTTTTTTTTAATTAAATTAAATATTTTATGTATTTTTTTTTTTTTTATTTTCATTTTTTTTCTTTATTATTTTATTTAAATGTTATATATTTAATTATATTTTAATAAATTATTAATTCAATATATAATATATATTTATTAATGGAATTTTATGAATATTAAAAATATACCATGTGGTTTAGATTTTCCAAATAATTTTTATTGTATTATAGAAATACCATTTAATTCTTTTCCTATTAAATATGAAATGAATAAAAAATATAATACTTTATTTGTGGATAGATTTATACCTTCTTCTATTTTTTATCCATGTAATTATGGTTATATAAATAAAACTTTATCTTTAGATGGTGATCCTGTTGATGTTTTATTAATTTCTTATTATCCATTAATTCATGGTTCTGTTATAAATAGTCGTCCTATAGGTTTATTAAAATTATTTGATGATTCTGGAGAAGATAATAAAATATTATCTGTTCCTAATTTTGATATTTCTAATGAATATGATCATATTCATGATATATGTGATATAAAAGATAATTTTTTAAATAAAATTTCTTTTTTTTTTAAATATTATAAAAAATTGGAAAAAAATAAATGAGTTAAATTAGATGGATGATATGATATAAATAATGCTAAATCTTATCTTTCTAAATCTTTAGATAATTATAAAAATAATTAATTTATATTATTTTATTGTTTTATAAGAAAAGAAATAATCTTTTCTTATAAAAAAATATTATTTTTTTTCTTTTTCTTCTTCTTTATTTATTTTTGTACCTATTAATTTTAATATTAATAAATATAGATTAATGAAATCTAAATATAATATTAATGCTCCTAAAATTGAGTATCTTCTTAATTGTTCATTATGTTCAATAGATATATTATTTCCTATTTCTTTTAATTTTTGTGTATCTCATGCAATTAATATAGAAAATGATATTATACCTATATATGATATACATAACATAAATAAATTGTTTTGTAGTCATATATTTACAATTGTGGAAATTATTATTCCTATTAATAGCATTAAAGAAATATTACCTATTTTAGTTAAGTCTTGTTTAGTGGTGTGTCCTCATATACTCATTGTGGAAAACATAATGCTTGTTGATATAAATGTAGTTGCTATTGATGAATATGTATATATTAAAAATATACTTGATATTGATAATCCTGTTAATATACAGTAAATAATAAATAAAGTTGTTGTTATATTTGCTGTTAATTTATTAACCATGTTTGAAAGTATGAATACTACTATTAATTGGGTTATTATTATAGTAAATAAAAAAAATTTATTAAAAAAGATCATTTCTAAAAGAAATGTTTTTTTAGTAGTATATCATGCTATTAATGATGTTAATAATAATCCACATGACATTCAACTATATACATTATACATATATATATGTAATGATTTTGTTGTTGTTTCATATGTATAATTATATGAATATTTTTTCATAATTATGTCTCTAATTTTTTTTAAATTTTATTTTAAAATTTATTTAATATTTTTTTTAAACCAATTTAACATTTCTTTTCATGATTTTTTAGATATATTTTTATTGTATGAATTTTTATAATTAAAAATAAATCTATTTTTTGTATTTTTATAAATTATTATTTTACTATTTTTGTTTATTTTTTTTATCATATTTTTTATTACAGAAATAGATATATTTTTATTTTTTTCTGCATATAATCCTAATATTGGTATATTAATTTTTTTTACTATATCTATAGGATGTATAGGATGTTTATTGTTTTTAACATTATTAAGTTTTCCATATCAAATTACTGAAGTTTTTATGTCAGTATTATAAAAATATGAATATAGTCATGTTATTCTTCCTCCTCAACAAAATCCTGTTATTCCAATTTTTTTTGTTTTATATTTTTTTTTACTTCATTTTATTACATTATTTATATCGGATAGTATTTTATTATCTGGAATAGTGTTTATTATTTCTTTTAATAAAGAAGTTTTTTTATTAAAATTAATTTTTTTTATTCTAAAAAATAATTCTGGAGCTATAGCTATATAATTATTTTTAGCTATTTTATTGCAAATATTTTTTATATTTTTATTTACTCCAAATATTTCTTCTATAACTATAATAATTTTTTTTTTTTTAAGTATTTTTTTTTTTGAATAATATATTGGCATTAATTTTTTATCTTTTGTTTTAATATATTTTTTTTTTATTTTTATTTTTTCTTTCATTTTTTTTTCTATTTATATATATATATATTATATGTTATAATTTTTATTGTTATTTTATTGCTAATATAGTTTAAAAGGTAAAATATACCTTTGGTGTAGGTAAGATTTCAGTTCAATTCTGAATATTAGCAGAAAAAAATTATTTTTTTTTTTTATTTATATTTTTTTTTAATTTTTTACTGATAATAAATTTGATTTTTTTTTTTTTTTTTATTAAAATTTTTTTTTTAGTTTTGGGATTTATTCAAATATATTTTTTTTTTTTTCATGTTAAAAATTTACCAAAACCATTTATTTTTACTATATTATTTTTTTTTAATGAAATATATATTAATTTGAAAAAATTATCAATAATAATATTGATATGTTTTTTTTTTATTTTACTTTTTTTTTTTATATAATTTAATATATCTTTTTTATTATAATTCATATATTTAATTATTAATTTTTGCATTAAATTTTTTTTTTAATAAATTTTTACATTTTTTTATTATATTTTCTATTTCTATTTCTTTTAAATTTTTTTTGTTGTCTTGTATGTAAAATCTTAATGTAATATTTTTATAATTTTTTTTTTTTAATATTTTATTTTTGTATATATCTATTAAATGAATATTTTTTATTTTTTTTTCTTTTATTAAACATTTATTTATAATTTTATTAATTAAGATATTTTTATTTATTATTAAAGTTATGTCTCTTTTGTTAATTGGAAATTTTGATATTTTTGTTTTTATTTTTTCTTCTGAAAAAAGTATTTTTTTTAATTTAATTTCTAATATAAATACTGGATTTTTAAATAAAAATTTTTTTTGTATTTTTTTATTTAACATACCTAAATAACCTATATTGTTTTTTTTAATTTTTATATCTATTCCTTGTTTATATTCAAGTATTTTTTTTTTTGATTTTTTTATTTTAAAATAATTATGTTTTTTTTGTTTTTTTAATATATATTCTAAATCGCCTTTTATATCGTAAAAATTAAATTTTTTATTTTTTTTTATAAATCAATTTTTTATGTATTTATATCCATATATAGCTGCTGAAATTGTTTTAAATTGTTTTATTTTTTTATTTTTTTTTTTAAAACATGTTCCTACTTCAAATATTTTAATATTTTCTTTTTGTCTTTTTATATTATATGATATAGTTTTTATTAATCCTGGTATTAATGATGTTCTTATTAAAGATGTTTTTTTGTTAATTGGATTTATTATTTTTATATTTTTATTTTTATTAAAAAATATATTTTCTTTTTTTTTATTTGTAAAAATAAAGTTAATAACTTCTTGATATCCTATATTTAAAAAAAAATTTTTTATTTTTTTTATATTTTCTGTATTATTTTTTTTTTTTTTTATTATTAATTTTATTTTTGGTGGTATTAATGGAATTTTATTATATTTATATATTTTTATTATTTCTTCTATTACGTCTTCTTTAATTTTTATATCTGATCTTCATTTAGGTAATAGAATATTTATGTATTCTTTTCTTTTTTTTATTATTTTACATGGTATTGATTTAATTAAATAGATTATTTTTTTTTTTTTTATTTTTAATCCTATTATTTTATTTATATTTTTATATTTTAATTTAATTATTTTATTTTCTTTTTTTATAAATGAATTTATATATATATTTATATTTTTTATTTTTCCTTTACATATATTTTTTATAATATGTATAGTTTTTTTTAAAAATATATTTTGTATATTTTTATCACTATTGCTAATATATTTTTTTAATGTGTTTTTATTTAAATTGTTTATATTGATTGATATATAATTATTTGTAAATAATGGTGCAATAATAATAATATTTTTTGTTTTTTTATTTGGAAAAAAATTTACATTATATTTATTTATAGATTTATATATATAATTTTTTTTTATTTTTATATAAAAATCTATTTTTTTATATTTATTTTTTATGAATTCTATATTTATTTTTTGTTTTTTTATTTTATTTCAGTCTAATATAATTATTTCTTGTCCTGATTCTATTAAAATATAATTTATTATATCTATAAGATTATTTTTTATTTTTATTCCTATATTTTTTAATCTTTTTTTTATTAATTTAGGTGTATTAAATTTATATATTTTTATATTTTTAATTTTTAAATATTTATAGTTTTTTATATATGTATTTTTTTTTATTTTTATATTTAGTTTATATATTTTTTTTTTAAAGTTTATTTTTATTTTTTTTATTTTTATTTTTTTTTTTTTATATAAATTATTTAGTTCTCTTGATATACCATATATATTATGACAATCAATTCTATTATTAGGTATATTTATTTCAATATAATTATTTTTATTTAAAGTATTTAATATATTTATTAATATTTTTTTTTTTTTGTAAAGAATAAAAAATGTATTTTTATTTATTATTTTTTTAAATATATAAAAATATTTTTTTTTTTTTATTTCTTTTTTATATATTAATATATTTTTGTTATTTATGTTTTGTTTTATATTTTTTATAAATATATATGTTTTTTTATTATAAATAAATATTTTAATATATTTTTTTTTTAATTTATTTTTATTTATTTTTATTTTTTTAATTAAAAATTTTTTGTTTTTTTTTATATTTTTTATATTATTATTTGAAATTTCGAATCCATTATTATTTAATTTATTAATTATATTTTTTATATTTAAATTACTTTTAAAATATTCTCTAATTCAATTTTCTAAAAATTTCATTTTATTTAAAAATTAAAATTTGTTTAATAGATCTATATTATTTTTATATAAAATTCTTATATCATTTATATTATATTTTAACATTGTTAATCTTTCTATTCCTATACCAAAAGCTAAACCTGAATATTTTTTATAATTTATATTTGTATTTTTAAATATTTTTGGATGAATTAAACCACATCCTAATATTTCTATTCATTTTCCTTTATTATTTTTAATTAATATTTCTGCTGATGGTTTAGTAAATGGGAAGTATGAAGGAATAAATTTTATAATAGTTTTTTTTTTAAAAAAAAAATTTATAAAATTATATATTATATATTTTAAGTTACAAAAATTTATATTTTTATCTACAAGAAAGCATTCTAGTTGGTGAAACATTGGAGTATGAGTACAATCGTTATCTTTTCTAAATACACATCCTGATGATATTATTTTTATTGGTGGTTTGTTTTTTTTCATATATCTTATTTGCATACATGATGTTTGTGTACGTAACAATGAGTTTTTATTTATTCAAAAAGTATCACTTTTATTTCTAGAAGGATGATATTTAGGTATATTTAATGCGTCAAAATTATAATATTTATTTTCTATTTCTTTTCCTATTATATTTTCAAAACCTAATTTTTCAAAAAAATTTTCTATTTTATTTAAAGTTATTGTAATAGGGTGTTTACTTCCATTTAATATATAATTTTTACCAGGAAGAGATATATCTATTTCTTGTACTTTTTTATTTTTTAGTTTAATTTTTTTTTTTATTTTTTTTATATTATATAAAAAATATTTTTTTAATTTATTTATTTTTTTTCCTATTTTTGGTTTTAATTTTTTTGGTATTTTTTTAAATAAATTCATTAATTTTTTTATATATCCTTTTTTTCCTAAATATTTAATACGTAATTCTTCTATTTTTTTTGTTTTATTTATTTTTTTTATTTCTGAATTGAATTTATGAATTTTTTTTTTAATATTAAACATGAATATATATTAATTTATTTATTTTTATTATTTATAATTGATATTATTTTTTTAAAAGAAGAAGGATTATTATTTATAATATTAGAAATAATTTTTCTATTTATATTTAAGGAAATTTTTTTAATTTTATTAATAAATTTACTATATGATAAACCATATTTTCTTACTTCAGAATTTATTTGTATAATTCATATTTTTCTAAAGTTACTTTTTTTTTTTTTTCTATCTCTATATGAATATTGTCCTGATTTTATTACTGCTTGATATGCTGATCTATATGTTTTTGATCTAGATCCATAATATCCTTTAGCTTGTTTTAGTATTTTTTTATGTTTTTTACGAGCTGTTACACCTCTTTTAATTCTTACCATATTTTTTCTCTTGATTTTTTTTTATTTATTATAAATAAGGAATACTTTTTATTAATATTTTTTTATTTGTTTTATTTACTATATTTTTTTTTCTTAATTTTCTTTTTCTTTTTGAACTTTTTTTAGTTAAAATATGGCGTAAATTTGTATGTTTAAATTTTAATTTATTGTTAGAATTTTTTTTAATTCTTTTTTTTACTGATTTAATTGTTTTTATTTTCATATATTATTTGTAATTTTTTTTAGGTTGTAATATCATAATGATTTGTCTACTTTCTGTATTTTTAGAATGTAAAATTATATTTGATAAATTATTTAATTTTAATTTGATTTTATTTAACATATTTAGTGCTATTTTTTTGTGTATTATTTCTCTTCCTCTAAGATTGATAATTATTTTAATTTTATTACCTTTTTTTAAACAATTTATTGTTTTATTTATTTTTGTATTATAATCATTAATATTTGTATTTGGTCTGAATTTAATTTCTTTTGTATTTAAATGTTTATTTATTTTTTTTAATTTTTTTTTTTTTTTTTTTTTAGCATAGATAAATTTACCATAATCAAATATTTTACATATAGGAGGATATATATTAGAATTTATTTCTACTAAATCTAAATTATATTTTTGTGCTAATTTTAGTGCATCATTTAATGACATTACTACATTTTTTTTTATATAATTTCCAATTATTTTTACTTTTTTTGATTTTATTTCTTGATTTATTTTATTTTTTTTTTTAAGGTATTTTTTTTTATTAATTTTAATAATTTTCTCCTTTTATTTTTTTTTTATTTTTAATTTAATTTTTTGTATAAAATTTTTTAAATTCATTTCTTTATGTTTTTTACTTAAAGAATTTCTTACATTTATTTTTTTTAAAAATAATTCTTTATCGCCGCATACTATCATGTAAGGTATTTTTTGTAAAGTATGTTCTCTTATTTTAAAATTTATTTTTTTATTTCTTAAGTCTACTATTGATCTTATATTATTTTTATTTAATCTATTTGATATGTATTTAGAGTATTCTATATGTTTATCTGAAATGTTCATAATTACTATTTGTATTGGTGTTAACCACAATGGTAATCATCCGTTATTTTCTTCTAATAAAATACCAATAAATCTTTCAAATGATCCTAGTATAGCTCTATGTATTATAACAGGATTTTTTTTTTTATTATTTTTATCGATATAATATGCTTTTAAATTTTTAGATAAAAATATATCTAATTGTATTGTTCCACATTGTCATTTTCTTTTTAATGAATCTTTTAATATAAATTCTATTTTTGGTCCATAAAAAGCTCCTTCTCCTTTTTTTATTTTATAATTTATTTTATTTTTTTTTAGTATTTTTATTAATTTTTTTTCTAGTTTATTTCATATTATTTTTTTTCCTAAATATTTTTTTGGTTGTGTAGATAAAAAAATATATATTTTTTTAAAATTAAAAATTTTATATATTTCTTTTATCATATTTATACATTTAGAAACTTCATTACTTATTTGTTTTTTTGTACAAAATATATGTGCATCATCCTGTGTAAATGATTTTGTTCTCATTAATCCATTTAATGAACCTGATTTTTCATTTCTATGACATATTCCAAATTCAGCTAATCTTATTGGTAAATCTTTATATGACACTATTTTTTGTTTATATATATCTATGTGACCTAAACAATTCATTGGTTTTATACATAAAATATTTTTTTTTGATAAAGTACTAAACATAAATTTTTTATAATTTTTTAAATGACCACTTTTTTTTCACATTTTAATATTTATTAATTGTGCACTTTGTACTTCATTGTATTCATATTTTTTAAGTTTTTTTCTTAATATATTTTTAATATTTTGTAATATTATTAATCCATTATTATGCCAAAATATCATTCCTTTTGATTTTTTATTTATATGAAATAATTTAAGTTGTTTATTTATTGATTTGTGATCTATTTTTTTTTTTTTTTTTATTTTTTTATTATTTTTTTTATCAAAATACATTTTATTCTTTGTATGTAACTATTTTTAATTTTTATTTTTGAAATTTTTTTTATATTAAATTTTTTAATAAATTTTTTTAATTTATTTATATTTAATCCTTTATATATGTCAAAATAATTATTGTTTTTGCATATATTTATATATTTTTTTTTTTTTTTATTTAATTCATATAATTTATATATTTCATTTTGTTTTATAAATTTTTTTTTATTTTTTTTATAGATATTTTTTTATTTTTTAAATTTAAATTTTTATTTATTAATTTTAACATTTCTTTTTTTATTTTTTTTTTTCTTTTATGAAAATATTTTTTTTATTTTCAAAATAATAAATAAATCCGTATTTTGTATTTATTAATTTTATTCTTTTTGTGTTTGGTCAAATATTTTTTATAGCGTTACCCATTATAAATGAACAAGCATTTTTTATTATTATTTTACCAATATTTGTATTTATATATATTAATTTTAATTTAATATTTTTTTTTATTATATGATTTAAATCAAAAAAATTTTTTTTTATGTAAGCTCCTATACAATATTTTTTTTTTTTAATATTTAATTTATTAATTATTTTTAATAAGGTTATTTTTTTTTTAAAAAAAAAATTTTTATTTAAATATTTAATATTTATCATTTTTATTACCTTTATAAATAATTTTTATTTGTTTTTATTATTATAAAATTATATAATATATATTAGTTTTTGTTTTTATTTTATTAATTTTAGTAATTTTTATATTATATAATATATTATTTTTTTTATTTAATAAGGTTTTTTGTGTGTTTCAAAAATCATTTAATTTTTTCTATTTCCTTTGTTATATTTTATGTAAAAATTTTTTCTTTTAAAGTTGATTATTTATATGTAATTATATCTAGTTTATTAACATGTTTATTACCTGATATTGATCATCCTAGATCTTTTATAGGTTATAGAATTAAACCTATATCTTTTTGATTATATATGTTTTTTGGTCGTAGATCTTTTACACATAGTTTATTATTTTCTTTTTTTATATTATATTTTTTATATAGTATTAATTTAATATATTTTAATTTTAGTAATGATATTATTTTTGGTATGTTTTTAGGTTATTTAAGTCATATTGTTTCTGATATGTTTACTATTAAAGGTGTAAAATTATTATGACCATTAAAAAAAAATTTTAGATTTCCTTTTTATTTTTTTTTTAAAAATAAAAAATTTGAATATTATTTTTGTATTTTTTTTTTTATATTATCTTTATTTTTAATAAATTAATTTTTATTTTTTTTTATATAAATATGTTTATACTATATCAATCGAATAATATAAAATCTTTAAAAAATATTTTTTTTTATGTTATAAAAAATTATATTTTTATGAAAAAGAAAAAAAAAATTTTTTATCCTACTGAAGTAGTAATACCTGATTATAATATGTCTTTTTATTTAAAAATGTTTTTGTCTAAAAAATTAGGTATATGTTCAAATTTTAAATTTATTTTACCTGCTAAATTTATATGAAATATATATAAAAAAATTATACCTGATATAAAGGAAGAATATTTTTTTAATAAAACTAATTTAGTTTGAATTATTATGTATTTATTACCTAAATTAATTTATTTAGATGAATTTTATATTATAAAAAAATATTTATATAATGATTTGAATAATGATAAATTATTTAGTTTATCTTATCAAATTGCTGATATATATGATAAATATCTAATGTATCGTATAGATTGATTATATAGTTGAGAAAAATATAAATTAATAGATAATTTAGGTGATAATCAAATTTGACAATCTATATTGTGAAGAAAAATTATTAGTTTTTTTTTAAAAAAATTTAATTTTGTTTGAAATCGTTGTAATGTTTATTATAAAGTATTAGATATATTAAATTTAAAAAAAAAAAATAATTTTTTATTTGAAAATAAAAGATCAATATTTATATTTAATGTTTCTTATTTATCTCCTATATATTTAAATACTTTTTATATATTATCTAAATATATTGATGTAAATTATTTTTTTATTAATTTATCTTGTGAATATTGATTTGATATATGTAATTTTAAAGATTATAATTATTTTAATAAAAATTATTTTTGTAATTTAAGTTTAGATAAATATAAAAATTTTAATCCTTTGTTATTAAATTGTGGTAAAATTTGTTCAGATTATTTATTATTATTAAATGAATTTGATTTTTATGAAATAAATTGTTTTTCTAATTTTAAAAATAAAAGTGTATTAAATATAATTAAAAATGATATTTTATATTTTAAGAATTCTTTTTTTTTAAATAATAAAAAAATTAAAGATAATTCTATTAAAATATATTCATGTAGTGGTTATTTAAATGAGGTTAAAAAATTAAGAAAATTTTTATTTAAATTAATTATAAATAATTTATATAATGTTTTTGATATTGTTGTTTTTGTTAGTAATCTTAGTAAATATTATTCTTATATATATAATGTTTTTTCTGATATTAGATACAAAAAATATCTTCCTTTTCGAATTATAGAAAATAATTTAGATTTTGATAATAATATTTTAAATTTATTTTTAAGTATGTTAAATATATATTATTTAGATAATAATTTTAATGATATATGTTTATTATTAAAAAATAAAGTTATTTCAAATAAATTTAATATTAATATTGATGAATTAAATATTATTTTTAATATTATTAAAAATATTGGTTTATGTAATTGTATAAATGATTATTTATTTAATTTATCATTTAATGATTTAAATTATTTTACCATAGTAAATGGTATTAAACGTATTTTATTAGGTTATGCTATAAATGAAGAATTTTGTATTTGAAATAATATAGTTCCTTATTCTTATATAAATAATAATTTTTTTTATGGAATTATAGAAAAATTATCTAATTTTTTATTTAATATTATTGATTTAAGAAATATTTTAAGTAAAAAATATTTAATTAATGATTGAATAAATATATCTAAAAAAATTTTAGATATTTTTTTTGATTATAATATTGTTAATAAAAACATATATTTAAATAATAAAATTTGATTTAAACTAGAAAATAGTTGTAAATTTATTTTTTTTAAAAATAAAATTAATTCTTTTTTATTTATTAAAATAATTATTAGTTTTATAAAAAATATAAATAATGTAAAATTATATTCTATAAATAGTATTAATTTTTGTTCTTTTGGTTCTTTAAGGATGATTCCTTTTAAAGTTGTTTGTTTATTAGGTATGAATGATAATTTTTTTCCTAAAAATAAAATTTATTATAATTTTGATTTAATTAATTCTAATCCTAGAATAGGTGATAGAAATAAAATTGATAGTGATAAATTTATATTTTTAGAATCTATAATTTCATCTAAATATTTAATTTATATTAGTTATTTAAATTATTCTTTTGATAAAAATAAAAAATATTTTCCTTCTATGTTAATTACTAATTTGTTGGATTATATAAATAGTGGTAGTGAATATAAATATATAAATAAAAAAAATAATTTTTATATAAAAAATTATATTATTAAAAATAATTTAAAAAAAAATATTTTTTATATTAATTTAAAAAAATATGATGATTTTTTTAATAAAAAATATATTTTTTTAAATAATTTTTGTTATTATTGATTTAATCCTATTAAATATTTTTTTAATTTTTTTTTGAAAATTAATTATCATTTTTTTGATAATTTTTTTTTTAATAAAGAATTATTTATTTTTGATATTAAAAAGTTTTATTTTTTTAGATTTAAAATAATTAATATTTTATTAAATAGAAAAATTTTATATAAAAATATATTTTATATTTTACAATATTTAAATATTTTACCATTATTTTCTTTTGGTAAAATTATATGATATAAAGAAAAAACTAAAATATTTAATTTAATTAATAATATTAAAAATTTATTTTTTAAAATTAAAGAATTTAAGTTTAATTGTTTAATTGATAAAATTAATATATATGGTATTATACATATTTGTGATGGTTATGGTGTTATAAAATGATTACCTAAAAATTTGAATTTAATTGATGCATTGATTTTTTGAATCAATCATTTAATATATTGTTATTTAGGAGGTAAAAATTATAGTTATATTTATGGTTATAATGGTGTTTGATCTTTTCCTCCAATTAATTATTCTACTTCTAAAAAATATTTAAGAAAATATTTATTTGGTTATTTTGATAAAAATAATTTTCCGGTTTTTTTTTTACCTAGATCTAGTAATATGTGATTTTATTATGCATATGATTTAAAAAAAAAAAAAAAAAAGGATTTTTATTTATTAAATTTAGCAAAAAGAAAATTAAAAAATATATTATATGGTAATTATTTTTATAATGGTGAATTAAATGATATTTATATATCTCGTTTTATAAAAGATTTTAATTTTAAAGTAGATATAGAAAATATAATTTTATGTTCTGAAATATGATTGTTACCTGTTTTTAAAAATCTAATAGTAAATAATAAATAATTTATTTAATGAATTAATATATGTGTGTTAAAAAAGAAAGTATTGATTTTTTAAATTTATCTTTAGGAAAAAGTAATTTAATTGAAGCTTCTGCTGGTACAGGTAAAACAAATTTAATATCTTTATTATATTTACGTTTTTTATTTGGAATAAATTTAGATAATAATTTTTTATCTTTACATATAAATAATATATTAATAGTTACTTTTACTGAATTAGCTGTTTTAGAAATTAAAAGTAGAATATTAAATAACATTAAAAATTTACGTATATCTTGTATTAATAATTATTTAATTGATGATAAAATAAAAGATATTTATATATATATAAAAGATATACCTAATATAATTAATATATTATGAAGATATGAATATAATATTAATAATTTTTCAATATTTACTATACATAGTTTTATAAATAAGATTTTATTTTCTAATTTTATAAATTCTAAAATTAATTTTTATGATAAAATTTTAGAAAATGAAGATCATATTATTTATGATTCTATAGTTATTTTTTGAAAAAAATATTTTTATCCTTTACCTGTAAATATTAATAAGATTATTTTAAATTATTGATCTGATCCAATAGAATTACTTAAGTCTGTAAAACCTATTTTAAATTTTTCTTATTTAAATTTTAATTATTATAATAAATATAAATCTATTAATGAATGTTATAAAAAAATAATTGTTTTTATAAATTTTATAAAGAGTAAATGATTATTAAATTTTAAATATATATATAGGAGTTTTTATTTATTTAAAGTTAGTAATTTTATTTATAGTAATGTTAATTTAGATAAATGATTTAACCAAATTAATATTTGGTGTAGTAGTATTACTATTGATTTTAATATACCAAAATATTTAGTAAAATTTAGTTTTAATTATTTATCTAAATATACAAATAGTTTTTTTTTTCTTGATTTTTTTTTATTTCATGATATAGATAATTTATTATTAAAAATAAATGATTTATATAAATTTATTATTATTTATTGTTATAAATATATTATTAAAAAAACTAATTTTTTTAAAAATAAAAATTATTATTTAAGTTTTAATGATTTAATAAATAAATTTAACAATATTATTGTTAATGATAATAATTTTTTATTTATTAATTTTATTAGAAAAAATTTTCCTTTTGTATTAATAGATGAATTTCAGGATACAGATTTTTTTCAGTATAATATTTTTAATAAAATTTATGTCAAAAATATATCTGTTTTTAAGACAAAAATAATTTTTTTAGGTGATCCTAAACAATCTATATATACATTTAGAGGAGCAAATATATTTAATTATATAAATATAAAAAAAAATGTAGATTTTTTATATACTTTTAATATTAATTGACGTTCTTCATATGGAATTATAAAAAGTATAAATTATTTATTTAGTAAAATTAGTAATCCATTTTTTTTTAAGGAAATTTTATATAATTTTGTTAATTATAATAAGAAAAGTAAATTATTATTTTTAACTAAAAATAATAAATTTTGTCCTTCCATAAATTTTTTTATTTTAAAAAATATAAATTATATTAATTATAAATATAATATAGCTAAATATTGTGCTTTTAAAATATGTAAATTATTAGATTATAAAAAATATAATGTAAATTTACATTATTATAATAATATTAAAAGAAATATTGTTCCTTCTGATATAGCTGTATTAGTTTATTCTAATTTAGAAGTTAAAATACTTTTTGATGTATTTCAAAAATTTAATTTACCTGTGGATTGTGATTTAGATAAAAATAATATTTTCAATACTATTGAAGCTAAAGAAGTAATGTTTATTTTAAAATGTGTTTTATATCCTGAATCAATTTTAAATATTCGTAATGCTTTGTCTACTTATATATTTAATTTTAATTTATTAACTATTAATTATTATATAAAAAATGAATTTTTATTAAATAAAATAATTGATGAATTTTATTTTTATTATAATTTATGAGATAAAAATGGTATTTTTTCTATGTTAAATTTTATTTTTATTAATAAATTAAAATATATTAAAAAAAAAAATTTTATAAAATATAAAAAGTATAAAAATAATTTTTTTAATATTATTGAAATATTAGGTAATATTTGTTTTAAATATCGTGATAAAAATTTAATTTTAAATTGATTAACTGAAAAAATTTATCATTATGATATTAATATGGATAATCAATTTTATTTAAGATCTAATTCTTTATTAAATGGTATTAAAATATCTACTATTCATAAGTCTAAAGGATTACAGTATAATATTGTTTGATTACCTTTTTTAATAAGTATTAAAAATTATAATAATTTTTTTTTTTATCATAATCGTAAAAATAATCGTGTTAATATATCTTTTAATAAATCTGAAAAAAAAAATTTTTTTTTTAATGAAGAATTATATTCTGAAGAAATGCGTTTATTGTATGTTTCTATAACTAGATCTGTATATCAATGTAATATATTTATATATGAATTTAATAATATTTATAGTAGAAATTTTTATTCTACTTCTATTGGAAGATTGATATGTAATGATAAAAAAATTAATTTTTATAATATTAATAAAGAATTTGATTTATTTTCGTGTAAATATATTAAATTTAATATAATAGATTTATTTAATTATAATATAAAAAAAATTTATTTTTTATATAAAAAATTAAAAAAAAAAAAAGTAAAAAAAAATAAATATATAAATTTTTTAAAGAAAAAAATATTTAATTATTCTAGTTTTATAAAAAAATTATATATAAAAGATAAATTTTATATTAATGATTTATATAAAAATATTTTTAATAACAAAAATATTTTTATTTTTAATAATAAAAATATAGGTAATTTTTTTCATGTTTTATTAGAAAAAATTGATTTTAATTTAGAATTGAAAAATAATTTTATATTAAAATATATGTATAAATTTAATATAAAAAAAAAATATTTTTTTTTTATTAAAAAAATTTTATTTAATGTTTTAAATGTAAATTTATATCCTTTAAATATAAATTTATTAAGTAATAAAATATTCTTTTTTTATAAAGAATTTGATTTTTTTTTATCGATATTTAATTCATTTGATTTTTTTTATTTTAATAAAGTTATAAAAAAATATGATTATATTTCAAAATTTTGTAAAGATATAAATATAAATAAAAAATTTTATGGTTTTTTAAATGGTATAATTGATTTTATATTTATTTATGAAAATAAATTTTATATAGTTGATTATAAATCAAATTTTATAGGTTATAATTATAATGATTATGATAAAAAAAATATATTAAAAGTAATGATTGATCATAGATATGATATACAATATCAGATATATTCATTAGCTTTACATAATCATTTAAGTTTAAATATTAAAAATTATAGTTATAAAAAAAATTTTGGTGGTATATATTATATTTTTTTAAGAGGATTATTTTTAGATAATTATAATATGTCTTATACTGGTTTATTTTTTATTAAACCAAAATTAAATTTAATAAATAAATTAAATTATTTTTTTAAAAAAAAATAAATTATGACTTTTTATTATAAAATTAATGATTTTTTATTAAAATGTGTTAAAAAAAAAGAAATTAATTATCTTGATTTTTATTTTTCAAATTTATTTGTTTTAGATAAAAATAAATGTTATGTAGCTATGTTATTTTCTTCTTTGTTAAGTTTATCTTGTAGATTAGGTCATGTTTGTATTCCTTTAAATGAAATTTTTAGTAAAAAAATTTTTTCTGATTATATATTAAATTTTTTATATTTTTTTTTTTCTAAATGTTTATCTATTGATAATTGTATTAAAGTTTTATTATCTAAAAATATAATTAGTACTCCAGAACAAAATTTATATACTCCTTTTATCATATATAATAATTGTTTATATTTATATAAATTTTGGTTATACGAAAATTATGTTATTTCATATATAAATAAAAATATAAAAGAATATATAAATTTTAATAAAAATGATTTTTTTATTATAAATAAATATTTGAATGATTTTAATTTAGATAAATATCAAAAATTAGCTATAATTAATTCTTTAGTAAACAAAATATCTATTATTTCTGGTGAACCTGGTACTGGTAAAACCAGTTTAATAGTAAAATTAATTATTATTTTTTATAAGGTATTTAAATATAAATATAAAGATTGTATAAAAATAATTTCACCTACAGGAAAATCTTCTTTATGTTTAACTAATTATTTAAATAATATTTATAATAATTTAAATATTTCTTTTTCTTTTAGAAAAATATTACCTGATTATTCTATTACAATACATAAATTTTTGGGTTTTAATTATTTTAGTAATAATATTAATTTTAATATAAATAAATATTCTAATTTAGATGTATTGATTATTGATGAATCATCTATGGTAGATCTTTATACTATGTTTTATATATTTTTTTTAATTAAAGATATAAAAAAGATTATTTTTGTTGGTGATAGTAATCAAATAGGTTCTATAGAACCTTGTTCTGTATTTAATGAAATTTGTAATTGTAATAATTATCCTTTTTTGTTTTCTTATAAAAAAAAAAATATATTAAAAAATATTTTATCTATTTTAAAAATAGATAAATTATATTTTAATTATATAAAATTTACAAATAGTATTTGTTTTTTAAATAAAAATTATCGTTTGTTTAAAGATACATGTATAAATAAATTATTTATTTTAGTTAAATTAGGATATCTTGATAAAATAGATGAATTTTTGTATAAAAATAATTTTAATAAAAATTTTAATTTTTATGATGCAAATAAATTTAAATATAATTATATATTAAATTTTTGTATTAATAATTATAAAAAATATATATATTTTTTTAATAAAAATTTAAATAATAAAAATTTATTAAATATTTTTAATTTATTTAAAATAATTACTGTTTTAAAGAGTAATAATTATATTAGTGTAATTTATATAAATAAATTTATTAATAATTTTTTATTGATGAATAATTTAGTTAAAAATATATTTTTTGATTATAAAAATAATTGTTACCATTATGATGGTGAACCTATAATGGTTACTAAAAATAATAATGATTTAAAAATTTTTAATGGTGATACTGGTTTTTTAATTTCTATAAATAAGAAAAATAAAGTAATTTTTTTTGATTTAAATAATAAATGTAAATATATTCATTTAAATAGTTTAATTAATTGAAAAAATAATTGATCTATTACTGTTCATAAATCTCAAGGTTCTGAATATGAACATGTATTATTAATATTACCTGATTTTTTTTCTAGTTTATTAAATAGAGAGTTAATTTATACGTCTTTAACTCGTGCTAAAAAAAAAATTACTATTTATGCTAAAAAAGAAATTTTTTTATATAGTATAAAAAATAAAAATAAAATATTTAATAATTTTTTAGTGAAATTATTTGTTTATTAAATTAAAAAAAAATAAATAGTTATTTAATTATATATATTGAAATTAATTCTAATTCATGTCAAGATATATTTATGTTTTTTTTAATATTTGTTTCATATTTTTGAATCATTTCTAGTATTTTTATTTTTTTTTTTATTTTATATAAATTTTTTTCCTTAATAATAATGTTAAAAATAATATTTAGTATATATAACATATTTATGTTATTATTTTTTAGTGTATTAAAAAAATAAATATTTTTTTTTATATTTTTTTTTTTTATAGATTTTATTCAGTTGTTTATATTTTTATTTTTTTTATATTTTAATTCTAGTATATTTTTATTCTTATTATTATTATTACAATTTATTATTAAACTTTTTTTTATATTATTTAAATATATTTTTTTATTATTTATATATTCAAAATTAAATATTATAAATATATTTTTATTTTTTTTATTATGTATATATTTAAAAATATAATTTTTAATTTTTTTATTTATTTTTTTTATTTTTTCTATAAAATTTATGATTAGTAATTTTTTTTTTAAAATTATATTTTTGTTAATTATTTCTTTTGTAATTGAATTTCAATTAGTATTTAAATATATATATATATATATTATATCTATTTTTTTTATTATTAATTTTATTTTTTTTTTAATTAAATTTTTACATTTTTGTTTTTTTAAAATACTATTACCTATTAAGTAGTAATAGTATATTTTTTTAAAATTAATTTTTTTTTTCATTTTTTTTATTTTTTATTACAAAATTTATAATTTTATTTTTTATATATATAATTTTATTAATATATTTTTTAGAAGTTAAATAATTATTTAATAAATTTTTTTTTAATATAATATTGATAATTTTATTTTGATTATATGTATTTTTTATAAGAAATTTTTTTTTTGTTTTTCCATTAATTTGTAGTGCTATTATTATTTTTATTTTTATATTTATATATTTTTTTTTTGGTTTAGGTCATGATGTTTCGTGGATCATATTTTTATTTTTCATTTTTTTTCATAAATAAAAACTTATATGAGGTGTAAAAGGATATATTAAAATTAATATTTTATTGATACACATTTTTTTTAAAAAAAAATCTTTTTCATTATTTATTTTATATTTATTTATTATATTTGTTAATTTCATTATTTTTGATATTGATGTATTTAATTTATTTTTAGAACTTAAATTATTATTTATTTCTAAAATATTTTTATTTAAATAATACAAAATATTATTTTGTTTTTTTTTTTCTTTTTTTTTATTTTTATATTTTAGTAAATTTATTTTTTTTAAATTAAAAACTAATTTTCATAATTTATTTAAAAATCTATAACATCCTATAATATTTGATTCATTTCAATGTAAATTTTTTTCTATTGGTGCAGAAAAAATAATAAATAATCTTAATGTATCTGTTCCATATTTTTTTATTATTTTGGTAGGATCTATTCCATTATTTTTTGATTTTGACATTTTATTTTTTCCTGCATATGTTAATTTTATATTTTTATTTTTTACAAAATATTCTGTTTTTTTATTTATTTTTTTTTTAATTACTTTTTTAAATGATATTCAATATTTTTTTTTATTTTTAATATAAAAATATGTATCAGATAAAACCATTCCTTGACATATAATTTTTTTTGCTGGTTCATTTGATTTTAAAAGTTTTATATCTTTTAAAAATTTATGTATAAATCTAAAATATATAAGATGCATTGTAGCATGTTCTATTCCTCCAATATATATATCTATTGGTAATCAATAATTTGCTTCTTTTTTATTAAATATACCTAATTTGTACTTAGGTGAAGTATATCTAGCATAATATCAAGATGATTCCATAAATGTGTCAAATGTATCTTTTTCTATTGTTATTTTTTTATTATTTATTAATATAGTTTTTAATTTTTTTTTTTTAAAATTATTTATTGAAAATTTATTTTTTTTTAATTTAATTGGAAGATTATTTTCTGGTATTGTTTTATATTTTTTATTTTTTATTATTATTGGTATTGGTACTCCTCAATATCTTTGTCTTGATATAACTCAATCTTTTAATTTAAAATTTATTTTTTTTTTAGCTATTTTTAGTTTAAAAATTATTTTTTTATTTTTTTTTTTTATTTTTTTTTTATTTTTTTTTATATATTCTTTGTTTATTTTTTTTTTTATTTTTATTTTATATTTTTTTATAAATATATTATGTTTTTTATATATGTAAGGTATTATTAATATTGCTTTAGTATTATATATTTCTTCAGTAAAATTAGTTATTCATATAGGTAATATTTTTTTATTTATTGGGTTTATAGTATATATATTAGTATATATTCCATTACATTTGTTTTTATCATTATTAAAAATATTTTTTATTTTTTTTTTTAAATTTGGATTATATTTTTTTATTTTTTTTATTATTTTGTGATGTGGAGAAATAGATATACATGTTGTAAAAGATAAAAATTCTATTTTAGATGTAAATATTTTTATTTTTTTTTTAATTTTTTTAATATAGAATATTATTTCTAATCCTTTAGATTTTCCTATTCATTTTTTTTGCATTTTTATTATTTTTTTTGGTCAATTTTTAAGTTTTTTTAAATCATTTAATAATTTATTAGCATATTTAGTTATTTTGATATATCATTGAGATATTTTTTTATATTTTGTTATAGAATTACATCTTCAACATTTATTATTTATTACTTGTTCATTAGCTAATACTGTTTTATCTTTTGGACACCAATTGACTATATCTTTTTTTTTATATACTAATTTTTTTTTAAATAATTTTAAAAATAATCATTGTTCTCATTTATAATAGCTTGATTTACATGTATTTATTTCTCTATTTCAATCATAACTTATTCCTAGAGATTTTAATTGTTTTTTCATGTATTTTATATTTTTTTTTGTTCATTTGTATGGTGATATATTATTTTCTATAGCAGCATTTTCAGCTGGTAAACCAAATGAATCTCATCCAATTGGATGAAGTACATTTTTATTTTTTAATCTTTTATATCTAGAAATAATATCTCCAATTATATAATTTCTAACGTGTCCCATATGTAATTTACCTGATGGGTATGGTAACATACATAAACAATAGTATTTTTTTTTTTTATTATTAATTTCTGATTTAAATATATTATTTTTAATTCAAAATTTTTGAGTTTTTTTTTCTATTTTTTTATGGTTGTAATTTTTCATTTTTTTTATTTATTTTTTTTTATTGATGTTTTTTTTTTTATTTTTTTTAAATAAAAAAAATTTATTATTTTATATATATATAAATTTATTTTTTTATAAATTTTTTTAATAAAAAAATAAAATATTTTTATATATTTTTTTTTTTTTATTTTTAGTTTTTTTTTTAAATTATTTATATTTTTATCATCTGAATTATTTTTTTTTTTATTTTTTATTTTTTTTTTTTTTATTTTTAAAATATTATAATTTGGTATTTTAAATTTTTCGTTAGGTAAAATAATTATTTTAATTTTATTTTTTTTTCTTTTTTCAATTTCATATAAATTATTTCTTTTATTATTTAATAAATAAAATCCAATTTTTATTGGTACTATTGCATGTATTTCTTTAATATTTTTTTTTAATGATTCATTTTCTATTATTCTTAATATTGATAATGATAAAGATTTGTTTTTTCTTATTATTCCTGATCCTTTACATCTTGAACATATATAGTAACTGGATTCATTTAATGATTTATTTAATCTTTGTCTTGACATTTCTAGTAAACAAAATTTTGATATATATCCTAATTGGATTTTAGCTCTATCATCTTTAATAAGTTTTTTTAATTTATTTTTTATTATTTTTTTATTTTTATTTAAATTCATATCTATAAAATCTATTACAATTAATCCTCCTACATTTCTTAATCGTAATTGTTTTGTTATTTCTTCTGTTGCTTCTAAATTAGTGTTTAATGCTGTTGTTTCTATATTTTTTCATTTAGTTGATTTTGATGAATTTATATCTATGGATGTTAAAGTTTCATTTACATCTATTATTATAGATCCACCAGATGGTAATGTTACTTTTCTTTTAAAAGCTGATTCTATTTGTTTTTCTATTTTGAAGTAACTAAATAAAGGTATATCTTTATTGTAAAATTTAATTTTTTTTATAAAATCTTTTTTTCCTAATTTTTTGATATAATTTATTGATAATTTATATATTTTATAATTATCTATTATAATTTCGTTTATATCTTGATATAAGTAATCTCTAAATATACGTATAAAAATATCATTTTCTTTATGTATTAAAAATGGGGCATTATTTTTTTTTGCTTTTTTTTTTATATATTTTCAATGTTTTATTTTTAAATATAAATCTAATTGTAATGTTTTTAATGATTTATTAATTCCTGCTGTTCTAATTATTAATCCCATATTTTTAGGTAATTTTATTTTTTTTAAGAAAGATTTTATTTTATTTCTTTCTTTTCCTTCTATTCTTTTAGATATACCATTTGCTTTAGGATTGTTAGGCATTAATATTATATTACTTCCTATTAAACTTATAAATGTTGTTAATAAAGCTCTTTTTTTTCCTCTTTCGTCTTTATTTATTTGTATAATTAATTCTTGTCCTTTATATAAAGATTTTTTTAAAAAATTTTTTTTTTTATTTTTATGTAAAAAATATTCTTTTGTTATTTCTTTTATAGGTAAAAATCCATTTTTTTTGTAACCGTAATCTACAAATACTGCTTCTAGACTTGGTTCTATTTTTGTTATTTTTCCTTTATATATGTTAAATTTATTTTGTTTATTTTTTGTATTTTCTATGTTTAAATCATATAATTTTTTTTTATTAACTAAAGCAATTCTTAATTCTTCTTTTTGTGTTGCATTTATTAACATTCTTTTCATTATTACTTCTCAAAATTATTAAATCTAATATATAATAATTAGATTATATATATTTATTATTATATATTTTCTTTTAAGTATTTTAAGTAAATTATTTATTAAAAAATAATAGTTTTATTTTTTTTTAATAATTATAATATTATAATGATAAATTATTTTTTTTTAAATTTTATTGAAATTGATTTATATAGTGTTAATCAACGTATAGATAATTTTTTATTTAAAAAAATTAAATGTTTACCTAAAAATAAAATATATTCTTTGTTAAGAAAAGGAAATATTAGAGTAAATAATAAACGTGTTCGTCCTAAGTATAAATTAAATTTAAAAGATATTATAAGAATTCCTTTAATTAATTTAAAAGAACAAAATAAAAATTTTTATTTTAATAAAAATAAAATTATAAAATTTAAAAAATATATAATATATGAAGATAAATATTTATTGGTAATAAATAAACCTTCTGGTATTTCTGTTCATAGAGGTAAAAAAATTTATTGAAATATAATTGATATATATAGAAATATTTTTTCAAATATAAAATATTTAGAATTAGTTCATCGTATTGATAAATATACTTCTGGTATTTTATTAATGTCTAAAAATATATTTTTATTACGTAATTTACATTTTAGTTTTAAAAATAGAAATATTAAAAAAAAATATTTAGCTTTAGTTTATGGTTTATGACCTGAAAATATAAATAAAATTAATAATTTTGATTTATTGAAAAAATTTAGTAAATTTAATTTTTATTTTAAAAATAAGTTTTGTGAGACTTTTTTTAAAGTTAAAGAATATATTGGTAATTTTACATTGCTTATTATTTATCCAAAAACTGGTTGTAAGCATCAAATTAGATTACATACTAGTTATTTAGGTTTTCCTATTGTAGGTGATTATTTATATGGAAATAAAGATATTAATAAATTTTTTTTTAAATTTAATTTTAAAAGATTATTTTTACATTCTTATTATATTTCTTTTTTTTATCCTATATTAAAGAAAAAAATTTTTTTTTATGCTAAATTAAGTAAAGAATTATTATATATTTTAAATTTTTTAAGAAAATATAAAAATTAAATTTTTATAGGAGTATAGAATGGCTGTTCAAAAAAGTAAAAAAAGTAAATCTAAAAGAGGACATCGTAGGTCTCATGATAGTTTAAAAATTCCTACATTATTTCTTAATAAAAAAACTAATGAAATTTGTTTATATCATCATATTTCTAAAAAAGGTTTTTATAGAAATAAAAAAATTAATGTTTAATTTTTAATTATTTTATAAATAAATGAATATAATATCTTTAAATTTTTATAAAATGGGAATTTATGATATGTCAAATATATATGATCGTGTAAAAAAAATAATAAGTGATCAATTAGGTATTAAATTAAATGAAGTAGAAAATAGTAAGTTTTTAATGAATGATTTAGGTGCTGATTCATTAGATGTAATAGAATTAATTATGGCTTTGGAAGAAGAATTTAATATAGAAATTTCTGATGATATAGCTGAAAAAATAAATACTGTACAATCTTGTATTGATTGTGTTATAAATTTAAAAAAAAAATAAATTGTTTTTATTTATTTATTTCTTTAATTTTCATACCTGAAATTACAATACTAATTATATATGTTAATGTACTAATTATTAGTATTAATAATAATTTTATTAATCTAAATTTAAAATTTAGGTTAATAAAATTAATTGTAAGTTTATTAATTAATATTTTAGATATTATATACATATTTATACATGAAAATATAATTCTTAAAAAAAATAATTTTCAATTATATTTATAATCAATTATTTTATTTTTTATTAGTTTTCAGAATAATAATAATGTACTTATGTATGATGATATACTTATTGATAAAGCTAATCCTGCATATTTAAATATTTTTATTGTAAAAATATTTATTAATTGTGTAGTTATTAATGTAATTATTGATATTTCAATTGGTGTTTTTGTATTATATCTAGAATAAAAACACGGAGTTAGAATTTTAATAAATATTAATCCTGTTAAACCTATAGTATATGAGATTAATATTTTTGAGGTCATAATTACATCTAAATAATTAAATTTTCCGTATTTAAATAATGTTATTATTAATATTTTTGATGTAATTATTAAAATTATAGAAATTGGAATACTTAATATTATTATTATTTTTAAATATTGATTTATTATTTTTTTGTATTTATTAATATTTTTTTTATGAAAACTATTAGATAGTTTAGTTAATAACATATTTCCTATTACTGTTCCTAAAATTCCTAAAGGTAATTCAATTAATCTATCAGCATAATATATTCAGGATATTGATCCTGATTTAAAATATGAAGATATTTTATTATTCATAATTTGTGATATTTGATATATAGACATACTTAAAATAACTGGATGTATATTTTTTATTATTTTTTTAATTCCTTTATTATATATATTTATATTTTTTATATTTATTTTTATAGGAATTTTATTTATATTTATTTTTTGATATATTAATTGTAATATACCTCCTATTATTATAGATCATGATAAAAAATATATTGATTTATTAAAATATTTTGATATATGTAAACTATAAATTATTATAGTTATATTTAAAATAATTGGTATAAATGTTTGTGGTATAAATATATTTCATATATTTGATATTGATGATAAATATGTTGTTAATGATATTAATATAATATATGGGAAAATTATTCTTAATATTTTTATTGTTAGTTTTGTTTTAATATAGTTTTTTATAAATCCTGGAGATATTATGTATATAATTTCTTTTGAGAAAAATATTCCTAATATAGTTAATATTATTAATATAAATAGAATTATAAAATATGTTGATGATATTAATTCTTCTGTTTTTTTTTTATTTTTTTTTGTTTTATATTCACTTATTATTGGTATAAATACATAAGAAAATATTCCTTCAGAAAATATTTTTTTAAAAATATTTGGTAATTTTAATGCTGTATAGAATGAATCTGTTTTTTCATTTATTCCAAATATATTTGCTATTATTATATCTCTTACAAAACCTATTATTTTTGATAATAGTGTTAATGAACTTATTTTAATGATATTTCATAACATATTTTTAATATCTAATTTTAATTAATTTTTTTTTAATATAAAAATTATTATACAATTATATTTGTATAATATATATATATTTTTTTAATATTTATCTTATTAAAGATATAATATTATTTTTAATTTATGTATATTATATTTTTTTTAATTGTTTTGTTTTATAAATAGAAATAATTTATTTATTTAATTATTTTATTTATATGTAATAAATAATTTTTATTAAAATTATTTAATAATTTTTTTTAATAGATATTATATATAATATAATTATTTTTTTTATTTTTTATAAAAAATTTAAATATTTTATTAAATTTTTTTTATATATAAATAGATTTATTTTTTTATATTATTATATAGTGATATTATTATTAAAAAAAAAATTTATTTGTGTTTAAAAATTTTTTTTTAATTTTTTTTTTATATAATCAAAAATTAAATTTATTCCTAATAATCTATTATATGTTATATATTTTATAATATTTAATTTTTTTAAAATTTTATATATATTTATATTTAAGATTTTTTTTTTTTTTTTATTATTTAAAAATAATATTATTATTAATAATAGTCCTTTTATTATTAAAGTATTACTATCTCCATTTAATTTAAATATTTTTTTTTTTTTTTTTATTTTAATTCATGTATTATTTTGACATCCATATATTATATATTTTTTTTTTCTTATGTTTTTTTTTTTAAATGGTAAAAATTTTCCTAAATCTATAATATATATTAATTTTTCTTCAGAATTTGAACATAATTTTAATTCTTTTATTATATTTTTTTTTTTTGGTAAATAGTTCATTTTATTTTAATAAAAAATTAATTTTTTTTAATGTATTTATGAATACATCAATGTCTTTTTTTGAATTATACATAGCTATTGATATTCTACATACTCCGCTAATATTATATAATTTTATTATTGGTATTGAACATTGGTTTCCTGTTCTTATATATATTCCATATTGATCTAGTAATGTTCCTATGTCGTAACAATGTTTATTTTTTATATTAAAAGAAATTATACTTAATTTTTTTAATGATCCATATATTTTTATGTTTTTTATTAGTTTTAATTTTTCTATAGTGTATGAAATTATTTTTTTTTCATGTTTAATTATATTTTTTAATTTTATTTTATTTATGTAATCTATTGATGTTCCTAATCCTATAATTGATTCTATATTTGGTGTTCCGGTTTCAAATTTTCATGGTGGGTTAATAAATTTTATATTTTGTATATTATTTTTTTTTATATTTATATTTGCTATTATTCCTCCTCCTAATTTAAATGGTTTTAGTTTATTTAATATTTTTTTTTTACAATATATAATTCCTGTTCCTGTAGGTGCATATATTTTATGTGAAGAGAAAATATAAAAATCACAATTTATTTTTTTAACGTTTATTTTTTTATGTGCTATAGATTGAGAACCATCTATAATAGTTATTATATTATTTTCTTTTGCTATTTTTACTATTTTATATATTGGATTAACAATACCTAATACATTAGAAATATGATTTATAGAAATTATTTTTGTATTTTTATTTATTAAATATTTTAAATGATTTAAATCTAATTGTCCTTTTTTATTTATTTTTATTATTTTTAATTTACATCCTATTTCTTTTGATAAAAAGAATCATGGTATCATATTAGAATGATGTTCTGTTATAGATATAATAATGTTATTATTTTTTTTTATTTTATTTCTGAAACTATTTGTAATAAAATTTATTCCTTCTGTTGAATTTTGAACAAATATTATTTCTTCTGGTGAGTTTGCATTGATAAATTTTGATATTTTTATTCTTATTTCTTCTATTTTGTTTGTGTTGTAATTACTTAATGTATATATACTTCTGTTTACTGAAGAATAATAATTTTCGTAAAATTCTTTTTGTTTATTTATTACTATTTTTGGTTTTTGTGTTGTTGAAGCATTATCTAAATATATAATTTTTTTTCCTTTTATTTTTTTTCCTAAAATAGGAAAATCTGATCTTATTTTTTTTATATTATATTTCATATTTTTATATTTTTTTTTTAATTAAATTATATATATTTATATATATATCTTTTATTTTTATGTAATTTAATATTTCTTTTATAAAACTTATAAGTAATATTTTCTTTATTTTTTTATATTTTATTCCTCTTGTTAATAAATAAAAAATTTCTTTTTTATTTAAATTATTAATTATTACATAATGTTTACAATTAGTATTTTTATTTCAAATATTTAATTTTGGAAAACTTTCTATAATTGAATTTTTATTTATACATAAATTATTATTTTTTATTATTGCTTTTGTATAATTTGATTTTTTATTTATTTTTATTAAATTTGAAAATTTAAATTTTCCTAGTTTTAAAATTATATTTTTATTTTTTTGATAGCTTTTTGATTTATTTAAATTATGTAAAGTGATTGTTTTATATTTAAAAAAATTTTTTTTTTTTACATAAAAAAAACTGTAAATTTTAATATTTGATTTTTTTTTTAAAATTATATTATTTGAAAAATTTATTTTTTTTGATTTTATAGAAAATATAAATTTATTTAATTTGGATTTTTTATATAAAATAATTTTATTTTTATATTTAAAATATGATTTTTTATTTAAATTAATTAGATTATAATAATTTAGATATGAATTTTCTTTTATTAAAATTTTATTTTTGTAATTTATGTAATTTTTTTTTTTTTTTTTTAAATTAATAAATTCTTTAATTATATGTATATATGTATTTTTTTTTATAACAATATTTGTTTTATATATAATTTTATTTTTATTAAAATTTATAAAAATTATTTGTAATGGTGTTTTTTTTTTAATATTTTTATTTATTTTTATATTTATATTTTTATTTTTTTTTATTTTTATAAAATTATTTATTTTACTATTTTTTAAAATAATATCATTATTTATAATGATTATTTTTTTTGATTTTATTTTTAATATTTTTTTATATATTTTTTTAAAAAATTTTATTTTTTTAATAAAAATATATTTATTTTTTTTTAAATCATTCATAACCATTTTTCTCTATTATTTTATAAATTTTTTTTTTACCTGATTTTATTATTTTACCTTCATATAAAATATGAATTAAATCTATATTTATATAGTCAAATATTTTTTGATTATGAGTAATTATTAAAAATGATTTTTTTTTTTTTTTTAATTTGTTTATTATTTTTGTTATTATTTTAAATGTATCTATATCTAATCCTGAATCTATTTCATCTAGAATTATTAATTTTGGTTTTAAAAGTAATATTTGTAATATATCATTTTTTTTTTTTTCTCCTCCAGAGAATCCTTTATTTAAAGATCTTTCAAGAAGGTTTTTTGGAAAATTTATTTTTTTTATTTTTTTATAAAGGATTTTTTTAAATTCTATAAAATTTAGTTTTTTTTTGTTATTGTATTTTCTTATTGAATTAATTGATTTTCTTAAAAAATATTGATTTTTTAATCCTGGTATTTCAATATTTTTTTGAAATGATATAAATAAACCTTCTTTTGATCTTTCATCTATAGAAAATTTTTTTATATTTTTTTTTTTGAATTTTATTAATCCTTTTGTTATTTTATATTTTTTATTTCCAGCTAATGCTAGTGATAAAGTACTTTTTCCTGAGCCATTAGGTCCTACTAATATATGTATTTCTCCTGATTTAATTTTTAAATTTAAATTTTTAATTATTTTTTTTTTTTTTATTTTTATTTCTAATTTATTTATTTCTAATAAGCACATAAATATTTTTTTTAATATATATTTGAAAATATTTGTTTTATTTCTAATGAATATTCTTTTGGTAACATATTAAATATATCTTTACAAAATCCATTTATTATCATAGATAATGCTTCTTTTTTTTTTATTCCTCTTTGTAATAAAAAAAATATTTGTTCTTTTTGTATGTATGATGATATATATTCGTGTTTAATATTTGCGTATGAGTTTTTTGATTTTATATGTGGAAATGTACATATATTACATTTGTTTCCTATTATTAATGAATCACATTTTGTAAAATTTTTTGCTTTTTTTGTATTTTTGTTAATTTTAACTAAACTTCTGTTAGTATTTTTACTTTTATTTTTTGCTATATTTTTAGTTAATATAATTGATTTTGTATTTTTTCCTATATGTATTACTTTTGTTCCAGTATCTGATTGTTGTTTTAATTTTGTATAAGATATTGAATAAAATTCACTTTTTGAATTATTTCCTAGAAGAATTGAACTTGGATATTTTCATGTTATTGCTGATCCTGTTTCTATTTGTATTCAAGAAATTTTACTATTTTTTCCTTTACATAATGCTCTTTTGGTAACAAAATTAAAAACACCTCCTTCTTTTTTTTTATTACCTGGAAATCAATTTTGTATTGTTGAATATTTAATTTTTGAATTTTTTTTTAAAATTATTTCTACTACTGCAGCATGGAGTTGGTTATATTTTTTTATTGGAGCTGAACATCCTTCTATATAATTAATAGAACTATTTTTTTCTACAATTATTATTGTACGTTCAAATTGTCCTATATTAGTATTTATTCTAAAATATGAAGATAAATATAATGGACATTTGGTATTTTTTGGTATATATATAAAAGTTCCATCTGAAGATACTGCTGTATTTAATGTAGAGAAAAAATTATCATTTATTGGTATTACTTTACAAATATATTTTTTTACTAAATTAGGATATTTTTTTATTGCTTCATTAAATGAACAAAATATAATACCTAAATTATTAAATAATTTTTTTTTATATGTTGTAGTTATTGAAACTGAATCAAATATTGCATCTACAGCTATATTATAATTATTTTTAATTGGTATATTTAATTTTTCAAAAGTTTTTTTTATTTTTTTTGTATTATTTTTTTTTTTTTTTGGTGATGAATAATATTTATATTTTTTATAATTAATTTTTTTATAAAATCCATTTATTCAATGAGGTTCCTTCATTTTTTTTCATAATTTATATGCTTTTAATCTTAATTTAATCATTCATTTTGGTTCTTTTCTTTTTTTTGATATTTTAATAATTATTTTTTTGTTTATACCTTTTTTAAATTTATCGTATTTAATATTTGTGGTAAATCCTTCTTTGTATATCATATTATTTTATTAATTATATATATATATTTAGTTTAAAATTAAATAAAATCTTTACATTTTTTATTTAAAAATATTTTATTTATGTTACTTAATGTTTTTTTTGATATATTTATAAGAGCTTCTTTTGTTAGGAAGGCTTGATGTCCAGTTAATAATACATTTTTATATGATAAAAGTAAATTTAAGTTATTATCTTTTATTATTTTATTTGATTTATTTTTAAAAAAATAATTTTTTTCGTTTTCATAAACGTCTATTCCTAAAGATCCTATTTTATTTTTTTTTATTGCTTTTATTATTTCTTTTGTATTTATTAATTCTCCTCTACTTGTATTTATTAACATAATATTTTTTTTCATTTTTTTTATGTTTTCTTTATTTATCATATAATGATTTTTTTTATTATATGGACAATGTAAACTTATAATATCTGATTTTTTATATATTTTTTCTAAGGATGTATATTTTACTCCAAATTTTTTTATTTCTTCAGATTTTATTAAATCATAAGCTAATATTTTTACATTAAAATTATATAATAATTTTATTAAAATTTTTCCTATTTTTCCTGTACCTATAATTCCTATTGTTTTATTGTGTAAGTTAAATCCAACTAAATTATTTAATGAAAAATTTTTATTTTTTGTGTTTTGATATGATATATATATTTTTCTACTTAAGTTTAATATTAAACCTAATGTATATTCGGCTATTGATTCTGGGGAATATGATTTTACATTTATAACTTTAATGTTATATTTTTTAGTTAATTTTAAATTAACATTATTAAATCCTGTACATCTTAATGCTATTGTTTTTATTTTATATTTATGAAGTTTTTTAATTATATATTTTGTTTTAGCATCATCATTAACAAATATACATATGTGATTATAATTTTTTGCTTTATTTACTGTTTTTATATTTAAAGGTTTTTTTTCATATTTTATTAAAAATTTATATTTTTTATTTATTTTCTTAAAATATTTTATTTCGTATTTTTGAGAGCTAAATAATATTATTTTATTCATATTTTTTTATTTAAATTAAGTTTATTTGATATATATTATATATTTAATTTTATTTTTTTTCATTATTAATATTTTAGTTAGTATTTTAATTTTTTTATGTTATTTTTTAAATATAATTAAATGGTATGATTATATTAATAATATTTTTTTTTTTTATTTATAAAGTTTTTTTTTTTGATTAAATAATTTTTGTAATGTTTTTTTTTATAAAAAAAATTTTTGTTTATTATTAATTTATTACAATAATATTTTTATAAAAGTATAGTATATATTTTTATTATTAGTAAAAATATTTTTTTTTGTAAAATATAATAATAAAAATTAATTTTTTTTTTAGTTTATTTAATATATTTTTTTAATAATAATAATTTTTATGTAAAATTTTTAATTAATTATTATTTTTTTTATTTAATAGTTTTTAAATTTATATTTAAATGAATAATTTAAGTTTATTTAGTATTTTTTATAATAATTTTTATATTAAATTTTAATTTATTTGTATTTTTTTTTAAATAATATATATATGTATATGATTTATTTTTTTTTAATGTTGTTATTGCATTATTAATTTATGATAAAATTTTAATTAATTTATTAAAATATTTTTGATATAATTTTATTATGTTTATTATTTCTTTTGATTTTGGAATGAGATATATAGGGGTAGCTATTGGTCAAAAATATACTAAAACTGCTAATCCTATAGGATGTTTAAATGCTAAAAATGGAATACCTGTTAATTGGATTGAAGTTAAAAAAATTATTGATATATGGTTAGTTAAAAAGGCTGTAATTGGTTATCCTTATAATATAAAGAATAGTAAATATAAATTAATTATTAATTATATAAATAATTTTGCTAATTGTTTAGTTAGTAGATTTGGATTAAAAATTTTTTTTTCTGATGAAAGATTTACTTCTTGTGCTGCTCGTGATTTAATATATAAAAATTTTGAATTTTATAATTCTTTTTATTCTAATAAAAATATACATACAATTTCAGCTGTTTTTATTTTGGAAAGATGATTAAAATTAAGTTAATTTTTTTTTATTTTATTAATTAATTTAATTAAATCTATTGGTAATTTAGATAATAAAATTATTTTATTTTTTTTTATTGGATGTAAAAATTTTAATTTATATGCATGTAATGCTTGTCTATTTAGTTTTTTTATTTCTTTTTTTATATTTAAAGATATTTTTAAATTTTTGTATATATTTTTATTTGTATATATTTTTTCTCCTACTATAGGATGTTTTATGTAGTTCATATGAACTCTTATTTGGTGTGTTCTTCCTGTATATAATTTAACTTTTAATAATGTACAAAATGAAAAAATTTTTATTATTTTGTATTTAGTTATGGCTTTTTTTCCATTTATATTTATAGACATTGTAGTTCTTTTATATTTATTTCTTGATATTGGTTTATTTATTATTCCATTTGATTTAATTTTTCCATAAACTAATGTTTTGTATATTCTTGTTATTTTTTTTTCTTTTATTTTTTTTATTAAAAAATTATATGATTTTATATTTTTAGCTATAATGATTAATCCAGTAGTATCTTTATCTAATCTATGTATTATTCCACATCTTGGTACTTTTTTATATACATCAGGATAATAATACATTAATGTATTCATTAAAGTATTTTGTAAATTTCCTGCTCCTGGATGCATTACTACATTTTTATTTTTATTTATTATTAATAAATATTTATCTTCATAAATTTTATTAATTTTAATTTTTTTATTTGCAATGGGTTTATTTTTATTTTTTTTTAAATTATATATTTTAATTTTATCTTTATATTTTATTTTTTTACTTGGTTTTATTATATTTTTTTTATTTAAGTATACATATTTTTTTATAATTAGTTTTTTAATTCTATTTCTTGATATATTTTTTATTATTTTTTTTATAGTTTTATCTATTCTTTTTCCGGATTCGTTTTTTTTTATTTTTATATATATATATTTTTTTTTTTTCATTTTAAAAATAGTTTAATAAATTTTTTTATATTTATATTTTAAAAAAAATTTTATTAATATATTATTATTTTCCTATACAAAATTTTGAAAATATATTTTCAATTATTTTATTTGAAGTAATTTTTTTTTTTCCTATTGTTTCATTTAGTTTTTTTTCTATTTTAATTAAATATTGGTATATTATATCTATATTTATTTTTTTAGTAATTAAATAGTATTTAAAAATAGTTTTTATTTTTTTTATATAATTTAATGATTTTTTGATTAGTTTTATATGTCTTTGTTTTAATAAAAATATATTTTTTAAATTAAATTTTTTTATTTTATTTTTAATTATTTTTAAGAGTTCTTTTACACCTTTATTTTTTTTAGTTGATATATTCATAATAAAATAATTTTTATTTTTTTTTGTTTTTATTTTTTCTTTTGTTATATCTATTTTATTTCTTAATAAAAATATTATTTTATTTTTTTTTATTTTATATTTTTTTTCTATTTCTTTTTTATATATTTTAATAATGTTTTTTGTTGTTGTATCTGTTGAATTATTTAAGTAAAGAATAAATTTAGATTTTTTTATTTCTTTTTTTATTTTTTTTATTCCTATTTTTTCAATTTTATTTTTAGTTTTATGTATTCCTGCTGTATCTGTTATTTTTATTTTTATATTATTTATATTTATATATTCTTTAATTATATCTCTTGTTGTTCCTGGTATATTTGTTACTATAGATGTATTTTTTTTTGTTATTAGATTTATTAAACTTGATTTACCAACATTGGGTTTTCCTATAATAGTTATTTGTATATCTTCATTTAATAAAAAATTATTTTTTGATTTTATATATATTTTTTTTATTTTTTTTTTAATTTTATTTATATTTTTATTTATATGTATTATTTTTGTTTTTTTTATTTTTTTTTCTGAAAAACTAATTTTTTTTTCTAAATTAATTATTGTTTTTTTAACTAAATATATAATTTTTTTAATTTTTTTAGATAAATTTCCTTTTAAAGATTTTAATCCACATAAAATATTGTTATATGATTTGGCATTTATTAAATCATTTATTGATTCTGCTTGAATAAGATCTATTTTATTATTTCAAAATGCTCTTTTAGTAAATTCTCCTGGTTTAGCTATTCTAGTATTTTTTATTTTTAAATCTATTAATGATTGTATTATTAATTCTATTATTTTTTGTCCTCCATGACTGTGTAGTTCTAAAATATCTTCTCCAGTGAATGAATTTGGTGATTTATAAAATATTGATATTCCATAATCTATAATTATATTTTTTTTGTTTTTAAAAGGTAAATATTCAGCGTATCTGATTTTAGGTTTTTTACCTAATATTTTTTTAGCTATTTTTAATGATTTATTTCCTGATATTCTTATAATTCCTATTCCTCCGTTTCCTATTGGAGTAGATTGAGCAATTATTGTTTTTGAAAAATATTTATTATTATTAATATACATTTTTTTTGTAATGATTATCTATTATTTCTTGTTGTATTAAAGTTATAATATTATTTGTTATGTAATAAATTAATATTCCACTAGAAAAATAAAATGATAATATTGTAAATGTTATTGGTAGTATTGTTTGAGAAATTTTTGTGTATATTGGTATTTTTTTTATTTCATTTTCTGAAACATATAATTTTTGAGATATATAAATTGATATACCCATTATTATTGGTAAAAAATTATATTTATCTGGTGAAGATAAGTCTTTTAATCATAAAATAAAATTAGCTCCTTTAAATTCTATAGGTATTGATATTATATTATATACAGCAAAAAATGTTGGTATTTGTGTTAGTATTCCTAATATTCCATTTAATGGATTTATATTTTTTTCTTTATATAATTTTATTATTTTAATGTTAAATTTTATTTTATTTTTTTTATATTTTTTTTTTATTTTTTCTATTTCAGGTTGAATTTTTTTTATTTTATTTATAGATTGATGTTGTATTTTAATAAATGGATAAACTAATATTTTAATTATTATTGTTAGTAATATTATTGAATATCCTAAATTATTTGTTATTCTATATATACTTATTAAAATTTTAAATAAATATTTTGTTATATATCAAAATTTACCATAATCAATGGTTAAACCTAAATTAGGTTCTATATAATTTATTTCTTTTATTAATTTAGGTCCTATTCATAATTTATTTTTTATATATTTATTTTCTTTTGTATTTATATTTATAATATTTTTATATCCAATTGTAATTGTATTATCATTATTTTTTTTTATAAATATTTTTGTATCTTTCGTTTTATTTGGTATTAAAGTTACAAGAAAATATTTTTCAAACATAGCAATTCAGTTTAATTCTTTATTTTTTTGAATATCGTTTTTTATATTTTCAAAAGTAAAATTTTTATATTTTTTATTTTTTGTAAAATATGCAATATTTTGTTCATTTTGATCATAATATATATTGTTATTATTTTTTTTTTTATTTATATATTGTGTTATTTCGTTAATAACATTTATTTTTATATTTTTATTTGTATTATTATTTAGTTTATATAAAATATCTATTTTATATGAATTATTATTTAATATAATATCTTTTATATATTTTATATTATTATTTTTTGATTCTAAACGAATAATAAGATATTTTGGTTTTTTAAATATTTTTTTATATGAATTAAATATTATTTTTTCTTCTTTATTATTTTCTTTTAAATTAATTTGTGTATTTATTTTATATATTTTTTTTTTATTATTTGATATTGGATAATTATTTTTATATTTGTCTTTTTTTGTGTATTTTAATAATTTAGTTTTTTCTATATTTCCTGTATATTTGTTAATCTTTATTAAAGATAAATTATTTTTTATGTATATATATTTTTTTTCTATGTTTTTATTTATTGTTTTTTTTAAATTAATTATATTTTTTGTTTTACTTTTTAAATTAATAGTATTAAATAATAATATTACTATTAATAATAGTATTGGTATTTTTTTTTTGAAGTACATTTTTATTACCTATTTAAATTAATATTTTTATATTAGATAAAAAAAATTTTTATTTACTATATATATTTCATATTTTTATAAAAATTTTTTTTATTTCTTTTATTTTATAATATAAAATATTTTTTTTTATAATTAATAAGTAATCTATTTTTTTAATTTTATATTGTTTTTTTCTGAATATTTCATATATAATTCTTTTAATTTTATTTCTTTTTACAGAAAGTTTAACATATTTTTTTTTTATTATTAAACCAATTCTAGGATATTTTAAATTATTTATATTATTTTTTATAATAGCAATATTATAATTTTTTATTCATTTATTTTTAAAAAAATATTTTTTTAATTTCATTTTTTTTTTAAAAAAATATTTTTTTTTATATGGATATTTTTCTTCTTTTTTTTTTTCTTCTTTTTGATAAAATTTTTTTGCCTTTTTTTTTTGACATTCTTATTCTAAATCCATGTGTTCTTTTTCTTTTTATTTTTGATGGTTGAAATGTTCTTTTCATGTTTTTTTATTTTTTTATTTTGATTTTATGTATAATGATATTAATATTATGTATAATATGTGAGGTTTATTTTGTCACAAAAATTATGAAAAAAATGTTTAGATAAATTTAGATATGATTTATCAGAATATGAGTTTAACACGTGAATACTTCCATTACAAGTTGTTATTTATGATAGATATATTGATATATTTGCTCATAATATATTTATATTTAATTATGTTTATAAAAATTATTTAAATAAAATTAATAATTATATTAATCATTTAATTAAAAAAAAATTAATGATAAATTTTTATATTGGTAATAAATTTTTAATTGAGAGTGTTAGTAAAAAAAATATATATTTTAATAAAAATAAATTTAATGATTGTAATTTAAATAGAAATTATAAATTTAATAATTTTTTTATTAGTGAAACTAATTTATTTGCTTATAAAGAATCAATTAAAATAAGTTATTTAAATTCTAAATATAATAATAATAAATTATTGTTAATATATGGTGATTATGGTTTGGGTAAAACTCATTTATTAAATTCAATTGGAAATAATGTTTTATATTTATATGGTTTAAATAAAAATGTAATTTATATTAATTCTGAAAATTTTGTTAGTAAGATGGTGTGATCTTTATATAATAATTTTATAGATAGTTTTAGATCTTATTTTTTTAATGCTGATATTTTATTAATGGATGATATACAATTTTTAGTTAATAAAAAACGTTCTCAAAAAGAATTTTTGTATATTTTAAATTATTTATTGAAAAAAAATTGTTTTATAGTATTTACATTTAATAATTATATTAAAAATATTAATTTGAATAAAAAATTAATTTTTAAATTATTATCTGGTTTAATGGTTAAATTAAATAAAATTGATTTAAAAATTAAATTTAATTTTATAAATTTTGAATTAAAAAATATTAATTTAAAATTAAATAAAAATATTATTAATTATATTTGTAATTTAAATATAAATAATATATATGAAATAAAAGGTTTATTAAATAATTTATTTAATTATTCTATTTATTATAAATGTAAAAATAATATTACTCTTGATTTTGTTATTTATATAATATACAATTTTACTTGTTTATGTAAAAATAAGAATAGAATTTTAAATATACAAAAGTTGGTATGTAATTATTATAATATATCTATTTCAGATTTATTATCTAAATTCCGTTATAAATTTTTAGTTTATCCTAGACATATGTCTATTGCTATTAGTAAAAAATTAACTAATTTTAGTTTAATAAAGTTAGGTAATTTTTTTGGTGGTTTAAATCATTCTAGTATACTTTATTCTTGTAAGAAAATAGAAAAATTATGTATTATAAATAATAATGTTAAATTAGATTTTAATAATTTAGTTAAAATTGTTTTATTATCAGAAAATGAAATTTTATATAAAAAAAAAAAAAATATTTAAATTATTAAGTAAATTAAATAATTATGTTGGTAATTCATTAAAAAATCCTATTATTAATAATGTTTTAATAGAATTAAATAAAAAAGTATTAGTTTTAATTGTAACTAATTTAGAAATAGAAATACGTTATAATATTTTAATGACTAAAAAAGATATTTTAGAATGTGGGATTATTACTGTAAGTATACGTAAGTTATATGAGTTATTTTATACTTATCTAAAAAATGAAAAGATATTATTTTATTTATATAAAAAAAGATTAAAAATATCTTATTTAAATAGTATTTCTTATCTTTCTACTTTAGAAAGTTCATATTTTCCTATTTTTAATAAAAAAATATTTATTAAAAATAAATTTTCTATTTCAAATATTTTATTAAAAAATATTATTAAATTAACTTATTTTTCTATAGGTGATCAAAATGTTTATCATTATTTAAATGGAATGCTTATTGAATTTGTAAATGATATTTTTTTTTTTGTTACTACAGATGGGTATCGTATATCTATATATAAATTAAATTTAGGTTTTTTAAATTATAAAAAAAAAAAAAAATTTTTTTTTATTATTTCTAAAAAGTTAGTTTTAGAATTATTAAAATTATTAGATTTTTTAGAAAATACTGATGTAATATTTGAGATAAATGAAAATATAATTAAGATTATTTTTGGTAATTTTATAATATATTCTAGTTTAGTTAATGGTAATTTTCCTGATTATAAAAATATTTTATTTGTAGTTAAAAATTATAATTTTGTTGATATCAATATTATTGATTTAAAAAATGTTTTATTAAGATCTTCTGCTGTAAGTGGTTGTTGTTTAAATTATGTTACTTTTACTTTTAGTAATAATTTTTTATTTGTTTTTTCTAGTGATTCTAATAATAATGAAATTAATGAAAGAATTATTATTAATAATTTTAATAAAATAAATTTAAAAATTAGTTTTAATATTAAATATATTTTAGATATAATTAATTGTATTAAAGATACTTATGAAGTTCGTTTTTTTTTAAAAGATTATAATTCTATTGTAAAAATTGTAGATATAAATAATAAATATATTAATTATATGGTTATGCCTGTTGTTTTATAATTTTTTTATGAAAATTTTTTATGAAAAATAATATGTTTTATGGTTCTTATGATTCATCTAGTATTAAAGTATTAAAAGGTTTAGATGCTGTAAGAAAACGTCCTAGTATGTATATTGGTGATACTTTTGATGGTAGTGGTTTACACCATATGGTTTTTGAAGTTATAGATAATTCTGTTGATGAATATTTAGCTGGTTTTTGTACTACTATTATAGTAACTATATATAAGGATAATTCTATTTCAGTATTAGATAATGGAAGGGGTATACCTACTGATAAAAATAATGATTTAGGTATTTCTGGTGCTGAATTAGTTATGACTATTTTACATTCTGGTGGTAAATTTAATCATGATAATTATAATGTTTCTGGTGGTTTACATGGTGTTGGTATATCTGTTGTTAATGCTTTATCTAAAAGATTAAAATTAGAAATTTATAGAGAAAATAAAATTTTTTATCAATTATATAATTTTGGTATTCCTAAAAATAAATTATCTATTATTGGTGATACTAATTTAAATGGTACATATATACATTTTTGGCCTGATAATAATATTTTTTCTAATGTTATAAATTTTAAATTTAAAATTTTGTTTAATAAATTAAATGAATTATCTTATTTAAATTATGGTTTGACATTTAAATTAATAGATAAAAGATTTAATAATAATAAATTTATATCTCATAAAGGTGGTATTAAATCTTTTTTATTAAATTTAATTAAAAATAAAAAAGATATTCATAAAAATTTTTTTTATTTTAATTATAGAAAGAAAAATGTACAATTAGAGATTGTTTGTAAATGAGTTGATTCTTATAAAAATAATATAGTTTGTTTTACTAATAATATACCTCAAAATAATGGAGGAACTCATTTAGTTGGTTTTAAATCAGCTGTAACTCGTACTGTAAATATTTATTTAGATCAAGAAATGAGTAATAAAAAAAATAAATTTAATGTTAATGGAGAAGATACTAGAATAGGTTTGTTTGCTATAATATCAGTTAAATTTCCTGATCCTAAATTTTCTTCGCAAACTAAAGAAAAATTAGTTTCTTCTGAAGTAAAATTTTTAGTTGAATCTTTAGTTAGTGAGAAATTATTAGATTTTTTTTTTAAAAATCCTAATGATACTAAAAATATAATTAATAAAATAATTTGTTCTTTTCGTATTAGAGAAGCTGCTAAGAAATCAAGGGAATTATCTAAAAATAAATCAAATTTTTATTTGTCAAGTATAGTAAGTAAATTAGCTGGTTGTCAAGAAAAAAATCCAAAATTTTCAGAAATTTTTTTAGTTGAAGGTGATTCTGCTGGAGGTTCTGCTAAACAAGGTAGAAATCGTTTTAATCAGGCTGTTTTACCTTTAAAAGGTAAAATAATTAATGTTGAAAAAACTAGTTTAGATAAAATTTTATCTTCTAAAGAAATAAATATATTAATTTCTGTTTTAGGTTGTGGTATTATTAATAATAATTTTAATTTATCTAAATTAAAATATCATAATATAATTATTATGACTGATGCTGATGTTGATGGAGCACATATTCGTACTCTTTTATTGGCATTTTTTTATAGATATATGCCAGATTTAATTATTAATGGTTATTTATATATTGCACGTCCTCCTTTATATAAAATTAAAATGAATAATATTGAGTATTATGTTAATAATAGTGATGATTTGTTAAAACGTAAATTAGGTTTTTCTTTTAAAAATATAAATTTATATTTTAATAAAATTAATGTTTTATTAAGTGAAAAGAAATTAATATATTTATCTTTTAAATATATAAAATTATTTAATTTATTAAATTTTAGTAAAAGTAATTTTTCTTTTTTTGTTTTTAATAAATTTATATTTTTTAAAAAAGTTAATATATATAATATTAACGATTGTTTAAATTGAATTAATTGTTTCTTTGTTTTATTAAATAAAAATATTGAATATAAAAATAAAATATTTTGTAAGTTAATAGATAATAATGGATTTTTTTTAAAATTTGAATTTGTTTACGTAAATAATTTTGATAAAGAAATTATATATATAGATAGATTTTTTATTTTAAATAAATATATGGATATTTTATATTTAAGTAAAAAATTATATTTTTTTAATGAAAATTATAAAAAGTTTATTTTTATTAATAATAAAAAATTTTATTTTAATGATATAAATTCTTTAATTAAATTTGTATTAAAAAAAAATAAAAGAAATATTTTTATTCAACGTTATAAAGGTTTAGGAGAAATGAATCCTGATCAATTGTGAGATTCAACAATGAATCCAAAAAAAAGAATTATATCTAAAATTTTAATTAAAGATGTTGTAAAAACAAATAAATTATTTAAAATTTTAATGGGAGATAATGTAAAATATAGAAAAGATTTTATTAAAAAAAATGCAATAAAATTTAAGAATATAGATATTTAAAATATTTATTACTCCTCCGACTGGATTCGAACCAGTGACATACGGATTAACAGTCCGCCGTTCTACCAACTGAACTACAGAGGAATATTAATTTATATATTATATTAAAATAATTTTAATGTCAAAATTATTTGTTTTTAGTATTTTTTTAATATATATTTATATTATGTATTTATTTAGTGGGATGTCTGAGTGGTTTAAAGAACACGTTTGGAAAATGTGTATACTTTTATTGGTATCAAGGGTTCAAATCCCTTTCCCACTGTATATATTAATATTTAATAAAAAAAAATAGAGGTGTATATGGTAGTTATACGTTTAGCTCGTTATGGTAGAAAAAAATTACCGTTTTATCATATTATTGTTTCAGATAAACGTAGATTTCGTAATGGAAAGTTTATAAAAAAAATAGGTTTTTTTAATCCATTTATTGGTTTATTTAAAGATAAGAAAGATATTTATATAAATTTTAATGATTTATATTTTTGGGTTAAAAATGGAGCTTTATTATCTAAAAAAGTTAAGTTTTTATTAAAAAAATATAAAAAAAATAATATTTTTTAGTTTTTTTTTACAGAAATTATTTTTAATTTATTAAATATTTTATTTAAAGTGAATTTTACTATAATTAGTATTAATCCTGATTTTTTTATTTCACCATTAAATAATGGTCTTATATGTAAAGGTATAAAAAAAAAAATTATAAAATTTAATTTTTTAAATTTGATAAATTTTACAAAAAATAAGCATAGTATTGATGATAAAATTTATGGTGGTGGTTCAGGATTATTAATAAAACCTGAGTCTTTATTTTTGGCTATAAATAAAGCAAAAAGTTTTTTTAAGAATTCTTTTGTTATTTATTTATCACCTCAAGGAAAAATTATTAATAATGTTATTATTAATAAGTTATTAAATTTTGATAATTTAATATTTGTGTGTGGAAGATACAATGGTATTGATCAACGTATAATAGATAATTATATTGATATGGAAATATCTATTGGAAATTATATATTAAGTTGTGGTGAAATATCTTCTTTAGTTATAATAGATGTTTTAATTAGAAATATACCTGGTATATTAAATAATATTAATTCTTCTAAATTTGATTCTTTTAATTTTAATAATGGTTTATTAGGTTATCCTAATTATACTAGACCAAAAGAATTTAATGGTAAATTTGTTCCTAGTGTTCTTTTATCTGGTAATCATAATAAAATAAATACTTGAAGGTTTAAAAAATCTTTAAAAAAAACTTTTTTAAATAAACCATATTTATTAAATAAAATTAATTTTAATAAATATCAAAAAAAAATTTTATATAAAATAAAAAAAAAATATAATATTTAATTTATTTAGGAATTTTATGAAAAATAAAATGTTAAGTTATATTGAAAGTAAATATTTGAATAAAAATATACCTTTATTTAGATCTGGTTATATAATTGAAGTAAAAATATGAATTACAGAAAGTACTAAAAAAAGATTACAATCTTTTATTGGTACTGTTTTATCTGTAAATAAAAATGGTATTAATTCGTCTTTTGTTTTAAGAAAAATTTCTCATGGTATTGGTGTTGAAAAAAAATTTAGTTTATATTCACCAATAATATACTGTATTAAAATAAAAAAAAAAATTTTTTTTAGGAAATCTAAGTTATATTATTTACGTTTTAAAAATTTATAAATATTTTTTTTTATGTTATATAAAAAATATAGATTATTAGTTTGTGTTGAATATAATGGTTCTAACTATATTGGTTGGCAAAAACAATGTTTTAATACTAAATTAAATAGTATACAAAATGTAATAGAAAATGTTTTGTCTGTTATTGCTAAACATAAGATTAGTATTTTTTGTTCTAGTAGAACTGATTCTGGAGTACATAGTTTAGGTCAAGTTTTTCATTTTGATACGTTCTGTTATAGAAGTGAAAGGGATTGATTATTTTCTTCTAATAATAAATTACCATATGATATTTCATTTAGATGAGTTAAATTTATATCTTCTAATTTTCATGCTCGTTTTAATGCTATATCAAGAAGATATTTTTATGTTATTTGTACTTCTAAAACTAGGTCTTGTTTTTTTAATAAATTAGTTACTTATTATAATTATGATGTTAATATTAATCTTATGAAAAAAGCTTCTAAATATTTATTAGGTGAAAATGATTTTAGTTCTTTTAAATCTTCTAAATGTGAATCTTTAAGTTCATATAGAAATATAATTCATATTAATATATATAGTAAATATAATTATATTTTTTTTGATATAAGAGCAAATTCTTTTTTTTATCATATGGTGCGTAATATAGTTAGTAGCTTACTATTAGTTGGAATAAGAAAATATTCTTTTTATTGAATAAAAGATTTTTTAAATTATAAAGATAATAGTGTTTTTAAAATTAATATGATTAAACCTTATGGTTTATATTTGTTTTCTGTTTATTATTAGTTTTTATTTATATATTTATTTTTTTAATTTTTAATTTATGTTAATTTTATGCAATTTATTGATAATATAGTTTATTTTTTAATTTTTTGTTCTATGTTTTATGGTTTTAAAAGAGGTTTTTTTAGAGAGTTATTTTCGTTTTTTTTTTTCTTTTTTTTGTATCCTTGATTAAATATTTTTTGGTTGCGTTGATTTGATAAATATTGAGTTATTTTTTTTAAAAAAAACATTTTTTTTTTCATTTTTTTTAATTTATTTTTATTTATTATTTTTAATTTTATTGAAAGTATTTTTTTTTTCTTATTTAGTAAAATTATTTTAATGATTATATTTATTTTAAATAGATTTTTTGGTATGTTGATTGGTTTATTAAGAGGATTTGTAATAATTTTTTTTATTTATTATATATGTAATTATTTTTTTAAAATATTTTAAGATTTGCGGGAGTTGGATTTGAACCAACGACCTTCGGGTTATGAGCCCGACGAGCTACCACTGCTCTATCCCGCTGATATTGTTATCATATCATAATGTTTTTGATATGTAAAAAAAAATATTTTTTTTTTTGTTTTATATATTTTTATGTAAATATTATTTTTATAATTTAATGAAATATTTTATAATATTATTATTAATAATATTTTTAGGAGTATATTTTTTATGAGTAAAATAGTAAAAGTTTTAGGAAGAGAAGTATTAGATTCTCGTGGTTTTCCAACTGTAGAATCTGAAGTTTATTTAGAAGATGGTTCTTATGGAAGAGCAATTGTACCTTCAGGAGCTTCTACTGGATCAAAAGAATCTTTAGAATTACGTGATAATGATCGAAATCGTTTTTTTGGTAAAGGTGTATTAAAATCAGTTTTTATTATTAATAATATAATTTCTAAAGAAATAATTGGTTTAGATTCATTTAATCAGAATGATATTGATAATGTTATGATTAATTTTGATGGTACAAATGATAAATCTAAATTAGGAGCTAATTCAATTTTAGCTGTTTCTTTAGCTGTAGCTAAAGCTAGTGCAAATTCGTTGAAAATACCTTTATATAATTATATTGGTAAATTATTTAATAACGATAAATTTTTTATGCCTGTTCCTATGGTTAATATTATAAATGGTGGATGTCATGCTGATAATAATATTGATATTCAAGAATTTATGATACAACCTGTAGGTGCTAAAAATTTTAAACATGCTATAAGAATGTGTTCCGAAATTTTTTATAGTTTAGGTAAATTATTAAAATTAAATAATAAAAAAATATCTATAGGAGATGAAGGTGGTTATGCTCCTGATTTAGATTCTAACGAAGAAGCACTTATTTTAATTAATGATGCTGTAAAAGATTCTGGATATATTTTAGGTAAAGATATATATCTAGCTTTAGATTGTGCCTCATCTGAATTTTATAAAGAAAAAGATAAAGTTTATTTATTAGAAAATAAAGAATTTACTTTTTATGAATTAACAGAATATTTAAATAATTTAATTAATAAATATTATATTTTATCTGTTGAAGATGCTTTAAGTGAATTAGATTGAAATGGTTATGTTTATTTAACTAGTATTTTAGGTTCTAATGTTCAATTAGTTGGTGATGATTTGTTTGTTACTAATGTTAAATTATTAAAAAAAGGTATAGATTTAAATGTAGTTAATTCTATTTTAATTAAACCTAATCAAATTGGATCTTTAACTGAAACTTTAGAAGCTATTAAATTAGCAAAAAGAAATAATTATTCAGTAATAATTTCTCATCGTTCTGGAGAAACAGAAGATACTACTATTGCTGATTTAGCTGTTGGAACTTCTTCAGGTCAAATAAAAACTGGTTCTGTAAGTAGATCAGAAAGAATAGCTAAATATAATAGGTTAATTCGTATAGAGGAAGAAATAGGTTCTTCTTTATATAGAGGTATTTTAGAATTTGATTTTTTAAAAAGATAATTTTTATATATTATTTTAGAATAAATTAAGGTAAAATAATTAATATTTTTTTTTAATTGAGCTAATAAATTTTTAGTATTTATTTACTAACATAAATATATATATTATAAGTTATTTAATAAATTAATTATAAATAATTAATGTAATTTATTTTTATTATTTTTTTTATTATAAATAAAATTATATTTATTTATAATAATTTAATTATATTTATATTTTTTTATGAAAGAAAATATATTATATTCATTTTATTAGAAAAAAATTTTTTTTACCTTTATTTATTATTGTATATTTATTAAATAATTTATCTTTTTTTTTTATATTGTAATTTGTTTCTAAAATAATTTTTTTATTTATATATATAGATTTATTTGTAATTAAATTATGTGATTGTGATTTAGTTTTTGTTATATTTAAAATAATTAATATTTCTTTTAAGTTTTTTTTTTTATTTTTTAATTTAAATTTTGGTATTTTTATTTTAAAAATTTTTTTTAATATTTTTTTATTATATATATTTTTTTTATTAAAAAAAAAATTGGATGCTAATATAGAATTTTTTAATTCTTTTTTTCCGTGTATTATTTTTGTTATTTTATTTGCTAATATTTTTTTTATTTCTTTTATATTTTTTGTTTTTATTATATATTTTATTTTTTTTATACTTAAAAATGTTAGTTGTTTTAAGAATAAAAATGTTTGTTCATCATTAATGTTTAATCAAAATTGATAGAATTCATATGGTGTAGTTATTTTTTTATCTAATCATAAAGTTTTATTTTCTGTTTTTCCAAATTTTGATCCATTTTTTTTTGTCATTAATGGTAATGTTATACCAAATACTTCTTTATTGTGTATTTTTTTTATTAAATTTATACCTGAAATAATATTACCTCACTGATCTGAACCTCCTATTTGTAAATTAATGTTGAAATTTTTATATAAATATAAAAAATCATAACTTTGTAATATATTATATGACATTTCTGTAAATGATATACCTATTTTATTTTTTATATTTCTTTTTTTTATGGCTTCTTTATTTAGCATATTTTTAATATTAAAATGTATACTTATATTTTTTAAGAAATATAATATTTTCATTTTTTTGAATCATAAGTCGTTACTTAATATTAATATATTTTTATTATTTATATTTAATATTTTTTTTATTTGTTTTTTTATTTTTTTTGCAAAATAAATTATTTTTTTTTTAGATAATTTTTTTCTTTTTTTTTTTTTAAAACTAGGATCTCCTATTTCTGATGTTGTTTTTCCTATTAAAATAATTATTTTATATCCATATTTTTTGAATCTTTTTAATGTTATTAAAGGAATTAAATGTCCTAAATGTAAACTTTTGTATGTTGGATCAAAACCACAGTATAATTTAATTTTTTTTTTTTTTATTTTTTTTATTATTTTTTTTTTATTTGAAATATTTATTATTAATTTTCTTTTTTTTATTTCTGATATAATATTTTTTTTCATATATATACATAAATACTAAAATAGAATATTTAAACAGTAAATCATATTATATAATATATTTATATGATATAGTTAGTATTAATTAGTAATATTAGTTTTTTATTATATAATTATTTTTTTTGATTTTGCGTTCTTAACTCAGAGGTAGAGTGCCATTTTGACGTGATGGAAGTCAGTGGTTCGATTCCACTAGAACGCATTTTTTTTTTTTTTATATATAATAAAAATATTAATTTTAATAAATTAAATGTAAATATATGAAAAAAACCAAGATAGTCTGTACTATAGGTCCATCTATTAATAATGAGAAATTATTAATTAAATTAATTAATTCTGGTATGGATGTAGCTAGATTAAATTTTTCTCATGGAAATTACAATATACATAAAGAGTATATTGATAAATTAAAATTAGCTATAAATTATACAGGTAAAGATATTGCTATTTTACTTGATACTAAAGGTCCTGAAATACGTACTTTAAAACTTGAAAATTCTAAAGAAGTTTTTTTACGTTCTGGTCAATTGTTTAGTTTTATATATAGTGATAATTATATTGGTAATAATAAAATAGTTGGTGTTTCTTATAAATATTTTTTTAATGATCTAAATATAGGTGATTTAATTTTAGTTGATGATGGATTAATTTCTATGGAGGTTATTAATAAAAAAAGTAATAAAGTTATTTGTGTTGTTAAAAATAGTGGTTATTTAGGTGAAAATAAAGGTATAAATTTACCTAATGTTTCAGTTAATTTACCTGCTTTATCTAAAAAAGATAAAAAAGATTTAATATTTGGTTGTAAAAATAATATTGATTTTTTAGCAGCTTCTTTTATAAGAAAAAGTTCTGATGTTTTAGAAATAAGAAATTATTTAAATAATAATGGTGGAAAAAGAATACAAATTATTTCTAAAATTGAAAATAGAGAAGGTTTAAGTAATTTTGATAAAATTTTGAATGTTTCTGATGGTATTATGGTAGCAAGAGGTGATTTAGGTGTAGAAATACCTGTTGAAGATGTTATTTTTGCTCAAAAAATGATGATTAGAAAATGTAATTTTTCTAGAAAGGTTGTTATTACTGCTACTCAAATGTTAGAATCTATGATAAATAATCCAAGACCTACAAGAGCTGAAGCAGGTGATGTTGCTAATGCTATATTAGATGGTACTGATGCTGTTATGTTATCTGGTGAAAGTGCTAAAGGAAAATATCCAGTTGAAACTGTTAAAATAATGAATGATATTTGTGAACGTACTGATAGTACTATGAATCAGGATAATATTTTATATTATAAAGATGATATTCATATGCCTATAAGTGAAGCTATATGTAAAAGTTCTGTAGATATTTCTAGAAAATTGAATTCTCCTTTAATATTAGTTTTTACAAGAACAGGAAGATCAGCAAAATTTATTAGAAAATATTTTCCTAAATCTTTAATTTTAGCTTTGACTGAAGATATTATTGTTACTAGACAGTTACTTTTAAGTAAAGGTGTTATACCTATGTTAGTAAATTCAATTAATTCTACTGATACATTTTATAAGTTAGCTAAAAAATTAGCTATATCTACAGGTTATGCAAAAGTTGGAGATATAGTAGTTATGATTTCTGGAGCTTTAGTTTCCTATGGAATTAGTAATACTACTTCAGTACATGTATTATAATTAATATATGTATTAATATTAATTAATTATTGTTTTTTTTTTTTTTTTTATTTTTTTTATTTTTTTTATTTTTTTTTATAATATTAATTTTTATATTTTTTGTATATTTAATACTTTTTCTTTATTATTTAATCTTATTAAGATTACTCCTTGTGTATTTCTTTTTAAGATTTGTATTTCTTTTATTTTTATGCGTACTATATTTCCTTTATTTGTTATTATTACTATTTGATTTTTTTTTGATGTTTGTATTACTCCAACTACATTACCATTTTTTTTATTTATTTTAATTGATTTTATTCCTTTAGTTGCTCTAGATTTTTTATTAAATTCTTTTATTAAAGTTCTTTTTCCATAACCTTTTTCTGTTACTATTAATATTTCTTTTTTATTGTTATTTTCATCTATTACTAAAGATGTAATTATTTTATCTTTGTTTAATAATTTTATACCTTTAATTCCAGAAGATTTTCTATTTGTTATTCTTATGTTTTTTTCGTGAAATCTAATTGATTTACCTAATTTAGTAAACAACATAATTTCTTTTTTTCCATTAGTAAAATTTGTACTAATTATTTTATCTTTTTTCTTTAAATTTATAATGTTTAATCCTATTTTTTTTTTTATGTTTAATTTATTTATTTTAATTTTTTTTATTAATCCTTTATGTGTAGTTATTATTAAATTATTAAATAATTTTTTATTTTTTTTTTCTAATAAAAAATTTATATATTCTTTTTTTTTAATTTTTATAAAGTTATTTATTGGTTTACTTATATATATATTTTTTTTTTGTGGAAATTCATAAATATTTTTTTCAAAACATTTTCCTAGATTTGAAAATAGAAATATTTTTTTATGTGTATCAGTTATTAATGTATTTATTATGTAATCATTTTTTTTTATTTTATTTATTGTTTTTCCTTTACCTCCTCTATGTTGAGTATCATATTTAGATATTTTTTGATAATTTATATATCCTGTTTTTGTTAATATTATTATTATTTTTTCTTTTTTTATTAAATCTTTTATTTTTAGAATTTTTTGTTTTATATTTATTTTTGTGTTTCTGTTATCACTAAATTTTTTTTTTATTTTTATAAATTCTTTTTTTATTATTTTTTTTAATATATTTTTATTTATTAGTATATTAGTTAATTTTTTTTTTTTTTTTTTTAAATTAAAGTATTCTTTTTTTATTTTATTTTTTTCTATTTTTGTTAATTTGTTTAAACTTAAATTTAATAATGATTTTATTTGTTTAATACTTAATTTATATTTAATATTTTTTATTTTATATATTTTTTTTGTTTTTCATTCTTTTTTTATTAGTATTTTTTTTACATTTTTTATATTTTTTGAATTAATGATTATATTAATGATTTTTTTTATATGTTTAGATGTAATTAATAATCCTTCTAGGATATGTATTTTTTTTTTAATTTTATTTATTTTAAATAAAGTTTTTTTTTTAATTATATTTTTTCTATGTTTTATAAATATTTTAATTATTTTTTTTAGATTTAATATTTTAGGTTGATTTTTATATAGTGCTACAATATTTATTCCATATGATGTTTCAAGATTAGTTAAATAAAATAGTTTGTTAATTAGTATTTTTCTTTTTGTATTTTTTTTTACTTCTATTAAAATTCTCATTCCATCTTTATTTGATTCATCTATTATTTTATTTATACCATCTATTTTTTTATTTTTAATTAAATCTATTATTTTTTCTATTAATTTAGTTTTATTTATTTGGTAAGGTAATTCATGAATTATAATATATTTTTTTTTATTTTTTAAATTATTTTCTATTTTTATTTTTGCTTTTATTTTTATTGTCCCTTTTCCTGTTTTATATGCTTTATATATTTCTTTATTATTTTCAATTATTCCTCCTGTAGGAAAATCTGGTCCTTTTATGTATTTCATTAATGATTTAGTTGATATTTTTTTATTATCTATAAATGCTATAAATGTATTCATTACTTCTTTTATATTATGTGGTGGTATATTTGTAGCCATACCTACTGCTATACCTGTAGATCCATTTATTAATATATTTGGTATTTTTGTTGGTAATATTTCTGGTATTTTTTCAGTGTCATCATAATTAGATACAAAATTTATTGTATTTTTTTTTATATCTTTTAAAAATTCTTTAGTTATTTTAGACATTCTTATTTCTGTATATCTCATAGCTGCAGGAGAATCTCCATCTATTGAACCAAAATTTCCTTGTCCGTCTATTAATGGATATCTTAAAGAAAAATTTTGAGCCATTCTTACTATAGAATCGTATACTGCATTATCTCCATGTGGATGATATTTACCTATTACGTCTCCTACTATTCTTGCTGATTTTTTGTATGGTTTATTAAAATTATTTTTTAATATATACATGGAATATAATATTCTTCTATGTACTGGTTTTAAACCATCTCTTATATCTGGTAAAGCTCTACCTATAATAACAGACATAGCATAATCTAAATATGATTTTTTTAATTCTTTTTCTATATTTATAGATTGTAATTTTTTATTTTTTTTCATTTTTTTTTACCTTTTATAAAAAAAATTTTTATTAAAAATAATATATATATATATATATTATATATATATATTTATAAATATTTATTTGTATATAAATAAATTATTTTTTTTATATTTATAAAACACGTTTTTATATAAATTTAAATATGTTATTATGTTAGTAATTATTATTTAATTTGTTTAAATTTATTATAAAATGATATATACTAATTTTTTTAAAAAAAAAAATTTTAATGAATCTATGTTTTTTGGTAAAAAAAATAATTTTTTTTATATTAATAAAAAAAAATATTTAATTTTTGATAATTTAATAAAAAAACAAATTTCTTTTTTTTGAAAACCAGAGGATATTGATTTATTTAGAGATAAAATTGATTTTAATTTTTTATCAAATAATGAAAAATATATATTTATTTTTAATTTGCAATATCAAATTTTATTAAATTATATTCAAGGTATAAATCCTATTTTATCTTTTTTACCATTAGTTTCTATTTATGAATTAGAAACTTGAATACAAACTTGATCTTTTTTTAAAAAAATTCATTTAAGATCTTATAGTTATATTATTAATGTATTATTAAATAATTTAAATAATGGTATATTTGATAATGTATCAAATAATAAATTTTTTATTGATAAATTTAAAAAATTTTCATCATATTATGATGATTTAATTTTTATTTCTAATTATTTAAATTTAAATAAAAAGATTATTTTTAATAATAAAAATTTTATTGAAATAAAAAAAAAATTATATTTGTGTTTAGTTAGTGTAAATGCTTTAGAATCTATATGTTTTTATATTAGTTATGTATTTTTTTTTGTTTTTGCAGAAAATAAATTTATGGAATGTAGTTCTAAAATTATACGTTTAATTTCTCGTGATAATAATTTACATTTAATTGGTATTAGAAATATAATAAATATATTTAAATTAGTTAAAGAAGAAAATATGTTTAATATTGTAAATGAATGTAAAGAAAAAATTTATAATTTATATATAAAAATTGTTAATCAAGAAAAAAAATTAATAAAATTTTTTTTTTCTAAAGGTCCTATATTTGGTTTAAATAAGGAAAGTGTATTAAATTATATTAAATATATTGCAAATTTAAGTATGAAATCAATATATTTTGAAATTCCTTTTAGTGACGTAAAAAGTAATCCTTTACCTTGATTAGATAAATGATTTTTTTTAGATATTGATAATAATAATATTAATTTTAATTCACAAGATTTAGAAATTGATTATTATTTAAGATTTTAATTTTTTTTTAAAACCCATATTGTTATGGGTTTTATTTTTTTTTATTTCTAGTTATGAAACCAATTATAAATCCTGTAGTAACGGCTAATAATGTATATATAATTGGTTTATTTTTAATTTGTTTTTTTAATTTACTTATAGTTTTGTTTATAAATTCTGTTCCTTCTGTTATATATTTTTTTGTTTTTCCTTTTATTTTTTTTTCTGTTGATGATGATATTTTTTTATATTTTTCTTTTACACATTCTGCAGCATCTTTAATTTTATCTCCTGCTTTTTCAAATACATTCATTTTTTTTCCTTTTTTTTTAATTTAAAAAGTTATTTTGTTATTATACCAAAGTAATTACCAGCAATACATATTAAAAGTATATATGTCATTATTATTAATGGACTCTTTTTTTTTTTTAAAAGGTATACACAAATTAATGTCATTAAAAGTGGTACAATTCCTGGTAATATACTATCGAGTATTTTTTGTAATGTTACTGGAGTATTTTCTTTATTGTATATTACTATAGGTATATTAATTTTTGTTCATCTATTTACTAATGTACCCATTATGAAAAGTCCTAATACAGATGAACCTTCTGTAATTTTATTTAAAACATTATTATTTATTTCTTTTATAACATTTAATCCTTTATTATATCCATAATATAACATATAATGCATTAATGATAATCTTATTATATTAAAAGAAAGAAAAAATAATGCTGGTCCTATAAAATTTCCTGATATAGCTAAACTTGATCATATAGCAGATAACATAGGTCTTATTGTTCCTCAAAAAAGAGGATCACCTATACCTGCTAGTGGACCCATAAGTCCTATTTTAATATTATTTATTGTTTTTGATTTTATTTTTGATCCATTATATTTTTTTTCTTCCATGGCTGTTATTATACCTAATATAGGTGTAACCATGTAAGGATGTGAATTAAAAAATTCTAAATGTCTTTTTATTGCTTTTCTTTTTTGTTTTTCATTATTTTTATATAATTTATTTATTATTGGTATCATTGAAAAACAGAAACCTAATGCTTGCATTCTTTCGAAATTTCAAGATCCTTGTATAAATAAACTACGTATTAATACTTTATTTAAATCTTTTTTACTAATTTTTTTTTTCATTTTTTTTTCCTTATTTATTTTATTTTAATCTAATTCATCATCTTTTATTTTTTTATTATTTTTTCTATTTATTTTTGGATAATTATATTTAGGTGATAATTGTACATATATAATTGATATTATTGTACCTATAATACCTAATTCAATTAAATTAAATGATGATGAATTTGAAATTACAAATCCTAAGAATAAAAATGGAATTAAATTTGTTGTTTGCATCATATTTATGATCATTGAATATCCTACTACTACTATAGCTCCACTTGCTATACTTAATCCATCATTTATAAAATTTGGTATTAAATTTAATAAATTTTTTATTATAGTTGTTTCTATAGATAAACCTACTATTAATGAAGGTATTGCTACTCTCATAGCTTGTAATAATAATGCTGTTAAATGTATATAAGTTATATGAGATAAATTATTGTATTTTTTTGACATTTTGTCTGCGAAATGTTGAAATCCTATAGTTATACTACGTACTAATATAGTTAGTACTTGTCCTGTTGCAGCTACAGGTAATGCTAATGCTATTCCTGAACCTATATTTTGTTTACCAGATATAACTAATATTGTAGAAATTATTGATGCTAAAGCAGTATCTGGACTTACTGCAGCTCCTATATTCATTCATCCTAATGATGATGTTTCTAAAGTACCACCTATTATTATTCCAGTTTTTAGATCTCCTAATATTAATCCTATTAATGGACATGCTATTATTGGTCTGTGTAATTGAAATCCATCTAATACAGATTCTATACCTATTAAACTACTAGTTATAAAAATTAATATTAATTGTAATCATGTCATAATTTTTCCTTTTTTTTTAAATTAATTTATTTAGTATAGGTATTAAATTTATTTTTTTATCATTAGGTACTTTTCTTACTTCTAATTCTATATTCATTTTATGTAATTCATAAAATGAATTTATATCTTCTTTATTTACTGAAACTGCATCAGTTATTTGTTTTTTACCTTTTTTATATGATATACCTCCAATATTTATGGAATTAATTACTACTCCTTCTTTTATAATTTTAAGTATATCTTTTGGATTTGTAAATAATAATAATACTTTTTCTTGTGAATATTTAGGGTTATTGTAAACTTTTACAAATTTATTAGTATTTACTACATGTGCGGTAATGTTTGGAGGTGATACTTGTTTTAATAATTGTGTTCTAATTTTATCTTTATAAACTTTATCATCTATTATTATTATTTTTGATATTTTAAATTCTTTACTTCATCCAGTAGATACTTGTCCATGTATTAATCTATCGTCTATTCTAGTTAACATAATTTTCATATGTTTATTTTTATTTTTTTTTGATATTTTTGTTTTTTTATTGTTTTTATAGTTTTTTTCTTTTAATTTTATTGTATTGCTTATACTTTTTTTTCCAATTTTTAATGCTGTATTAATTAATGTATTAAAACTTTTTTTTTCTTCTCTAGACATTAAAGTTTCTAATAACATAGGAATATTAGTACCTGATATTATGTCACATTTTATTTTTTTTGTATTTAATATTTTATTGGCTGCATTAAATGGACTTCCTCCTAAAATATCTACAAAAAATATAATTCCTTTGTTTATTTTTAATTTTTTAAATGATTTTTTATATTTATAAATTAAATTATCTATATTTTCTCCTGGTAAAAATTCTATTGCTGATATATTTTTTTGTTTTCCTATTATTAATTTTATAGTATTTAATATTTCTATAGCTAATTTACCATGCATACAAATTATTATTGCTATATTCATTTTTAATCCTTTATATATTTTGTTTATTTAATTATTGTTTTTTTATCATTGAATTAAGTATTGGTGATATTAATAAAATTATTAATGATATTAATAAACCATACATACCTATTTTTAAAAAATTATTAAAGTATATATTTAATGAATAAAATTTATCTATACTTATATTTTTTGGAAATGTCATTAAATTTGCTATTTTACCTGAAATTATTATTGCTATTGATGTTGTTAAAAATCATGTTCCTATAGTAAATCCTATAAGATTTTTTGGTACTAGTTGTGATATCATGGATAATCCTGATCCTGAAATCATTAATTCTCCTGAACTTTGTAATGCATAACTTATTATTAATCAATTTGATGATATTAAACCTTGTGAATTTGTATCTAAATAAATACCTATTGGTATAATTATAAATGATATAGAGCATAAAATCATTCCTATAGCAAATTTATAAATTATTGATAATTTATTTTTTGATAGATTATATATATATGTTAGTATTGGACTAATTATAATTATTCAAAATGGATTTAATGCTTGAAATTGTTCTGGAGATATATTAATTCCAAAAATACAATGTTTTACATTTCTTATAGTAAAAAAATTTAGTGAAGTTGGTATCTGATTATATAATATAAAAAATATTGTTGATTCAATTATTAATAAAAATGCTACTATCATTTTTTTTTTTTTTTTTTTATTTAAGTTAATAAATTTTTTTACAAATGTAAAAAAAATAATAGAAATTATTATTTTTATTAAATTATTGGTTATATATATATTATTTAATATATATAATATTATTATAGGAAATATTATTAATCCTATTATTGTTAATAATATTTTTTTATTATTTAATGGTAAATAATCACATTTTGATCCATTTATTATATTTTTATATTTTAAAAATATTATTAAATTTATTATTAAACTTATAAAAGGTAGTGAAAATGATACTGTTCATCCAAAATTTTTTGTTAATCAAGGAGTTATTATTATTGACAATAAAGAACCTATATTTATTGCCATGTAATATATATTAAATCCTTCATCTCTTAAAGGAGATTTTTTTTTATAAATATTTGATAATAATGATGATGGAGCAGATTTAAATAAACTTATTCCTATAGATAATATAGATATACCAAAATAAATTATATTTATGTTTTTATAAAATATTAATATAGTTCCATATCCTAATATTAATGTTATTATTCCTAACATTAATATTCTTTTTGTACCTAAAAAATTATCTCCTATTCAACCTCCAACTACTACTAGTCCATATGTTAAAGCTGTAAAAGAAGAAAAAAAATTTATAATTTCTTCTTCTGGTAATGATATTTTTTTTATTAAATAAATAATTATTATTGATTGTAATCCGTAATATCCAAAACGTTCAATTAATTCTATTAAAAATATAAGATAAAATTGTTTTGGTTGTTTATATAACATTTTAATTATCTAATCCTATTTTTATTTTATAATTAATTTTTATTTTTGTTAATTATTATATTAATAATATCACCATTTTTTGGTATATATTTTTTATTTTTTATTTTTATTTTTTTTATTTTTTTTGAATTTTTTCATCCATTATATTTTATAAATTTATTATAATTAATAATTTCTGCTTTTATAAAATTTTTAACAAAATCACTATGTATTTTTTTTGCTGCTTTTAATACATTATCTTTTTTTTTTATTAATCATAATTTTGTTTCTATTTTATTTATAGTAAAAAATTTTTTTAAATTTAATAATTTTAAACATAAATTATTTATTTTGTTTATTTTATCATATTGGATAATTATATTTTTTTGTTTATTTTTATATATTTTTTTTATATCTAAAATTATTATTTTATTTTTAATATTTTTTTTTATTAGGTATTTTTTTATTTTTTTTAAATTTTTTTTTTGTATTTTTATATTATTGTTTTTAGATATATTTAGTATATATATTTTTTTTTTATATGTTAGTAAATTTATACTTTTTATAAAAAATTTTTCTTTTTTTGATAAATTTATTTTTTGTATATTTTTATATTTTTTTAATTTTTTTATAATTTTATTTATAATATTTTTTTTTTCCGTATTTTTTTTTTTTATTTTTTTTTTAATTTTTTTTAATAATTTTATATCTGATATATATATTTCTTTTTCTATTATATTTAATTCTTCTATTGGATTTTTATTTTCATAAAAATTTATAATTTTATTATTATTAAATATTTTTATTACATGTAATAAAATATTTACTTTTCTAATATCTTCTAAAAATTTATTTCCTATTCCTAATCCTTTTGATGATCCTTTTATTAATCCTGCGATATCTACATATTGTATTGAAGGTAAAATTATTTTTTTTGTTTTAGATATTTTTATAATTTCATTTATTTTATTGCAATTTATTTTTGTATTACCGAAGTTAGGTTTAATAGTACAAAATGGAAAATTTTTATTTTTTACTTTATTATTAGTTAATATATTAAATAGAGTTGATTTACCTACATTAGGTAAACCTATAATACCGCATTTTATTATCATATTTATTAAAAATTTTTATATTTATAATTTATTTTTTTAAATTTATTTATATATATATAATATTATATAATATATAAAATATTATATATTTTTATTGGTTTTTTTTTATGATATATATTTTTTTTAAAAAAAATATTTTTAAAAAATATTTATTAAATATTCTTAATCTTATTTCTGGTTGTTCTATAGGTTATTTATATAAAAATGTTGATTATAAATTACCTAAAAATTATAAATTAGATAAAGGTTGAATAGGACGTTTTTTGGAATTTTATATTAATTCATATTTCAGTAAGAATTATTGTGATATACCTATTTTAAATTTAGAAATTAAAACTTTTTCTTCTAATTATTTAGGTTTTCCTAATCAAGATATTTTTTTAATGTCATTAAAGTTAACTAATTTTTTTAAAATTATTAATAAAAAAAATATTTTTTTTTATAAAATAAAAAATATTTTATGAATTCCTATTTTGGGTGATAAAAATATTTATTTTTTATATAAATTAATAGGTAATTTTTTTATTTCTTTTTTTAATAAAAAAGATTTTGATTTATTTTTTATAGAGTTAAGTGAAATATTTAATTTTATTTTTAATAATGATATTTTTTTACCTAATTATTATACTTATACTTTTAGATTTCAGCTTTTATTAGTTAATAATAAAAATAAAAAAATAAATTTTATATTTGATAAATACATATTAAGAATATATTTCAGAAAAAATTATTTAAAAAAAATATTATTAAAAAATAATTTATTTAGATAAATTTATTTTAATATATTAAATAATATTGTTTCTTTTATTGATGTATTATTAGTTAATAACATAACTAATCTATCTATTCCTATTCCTATTCCTGATGTTGGTGGTAAACCATATTTTAGTGCTGTTATATATTCTTTATTATAAAATATTTTATTTTTTTTTTTTATGAATTGTTTTTTGAATCTTTTTTTTTGTTCTTTATAATCGTTTAGTTCAGAAAAACCATTTGCTATTTCGTTTCCATTTATAAATAATTCAAATCTATCAGCTATATTTTTTTTTTTTTTATTTTCTTTTGATAGTGGTGATATGTCAATTGGATATTCAGTTATAAATGTAGGTTGAATTAAATATTTTTCTGTTGTTGTTTTAAATATTTTTGATATTATTTTTCCTTTAGTAATATTTTTTGTATTTATTTTTAATTTTTTTGCTATTTTTTTTATTTTTTTTTTATTATCTAATTCTTTAATATTTTTAAAGTATTTTGTGTATTTATATATTGCTTTTTTTATAGTTATTTTTTTGTATGGTTTTTTAAAATTTATTTTTTTTTTATTTATACTAATTATTTTATTGTTTAATGATAATGAATTTACTATATAAAAAATCATTTTTTCTACTAATTTCATCATATATTTATAGTTAGAATATGCTTTATATATTTCTATCATGGTAAATTCTGGGTTGTGTTTTGTAGATATACCTTCATTTCTAAAATTTTTATTTAATTCAAATATTTTAGTAAAACCTCCTATTATTAATTTTTTTAAATATAATTCTGGTGAAATACGTAAATATATTTTTTTATTTATTTTGTTATGGTATGTTTCAAAAGGTTTTGCTTCAGCTCCTCCTGGTATTGAATGTAAAATTGGTGTTTCTACTTCTAAAAATTTTTTTTTAAATAAATATTTTTTTATTTTATTAATGATTTTAATTCTTGTTAAAAATGTTTTTTGTGTTTTTTTATTTATTATTAAGTCTAAATATCTTTGTCTTAATTTTTTTTCTATATTATTTAATTTATAAAATTTATTTGTTAATGTTATTTTTGTTTTTTTTAATATTTTTATATAATTACATTTTATAGTTAGCTCTTTAGTATTAGTTTTATATAAAATTCCTTTTGTTATAATTAGGTCACCTAGTTTTATTTTTTTTGTTAATGATATATATTTTTTTTTTTTTATAAAATTTTTATTTATTAATATTTGTATATTTCCATATATATCTTGTACATTCATAAATATATTTATACCCATATCTCTTTTTGAGATTATTCTTCCTGCTATTTTTTTGTATATATTTTTTTTTTCTAAATTATTTTTAGTTTTTTTTTTGTATTTTTTAATTATTTTTTTTATTTCATTTAATTTATTCATTTTTTTTCCTGTAATTTATTTCTAAATTTTTTTTTATAAATATGTTTATGTCTCCATTTAATACTTTATTTATATTTTTTATTTTTATATTTGATTTAAAATCTTTTATTATATTTTTATTATATATATATGATCTTATTTTATTATTTCAGTTTATATTTATTTTTTTTTTGTTTTTTTTTTTATTTTCAATTATTTTTTTTTTTAATTGTTTTATTGCTATTATTTTATTTTTAAATTGTGATCTATTTCTTTTAGATTTTGATATTATTCCTGTTTTGATGTGTTTTATTCTTACTGCGGATTCTGTTTTATTAGCATGTTGACCACCTGATTTTGAAGATTTATATACGTTTATTTTTATTTCTGATGGTTTTATGTTTAAAATATTATTATTTCTTTTTTCTTCTGGATAAGTAATAACTGAACTGAATGATGTTTGTATTTTTTTTTTTATTTTAAATGGATTTTCTCTTATTAGTTTATGTATTCCATTTTCATATTTTAAATATCCGTATGCATATTTTCCTATTATTAAAATTAATGCTGATTTTATACCTACTTTTTCTCCAGTTTTTTTTTTTAATATTTTTGTTTTAAAATTATTTTTTTCTGCTCATTTAATGTACATTTTAAGTATTATTAAAGATCAATTTTGTGATTCAATTCCTCCATATCCAGATTTTATTTTTATATAGCAATTTTTTTTATCTTTTTTTTTATATAAAAAAAATTTTATTTTGATATCAAATATTTTTCTTTTTATTTTTTTAATATTTTTTTCTATGTATTTTTTATTATATTTTTTATTTATTTTTGATATATTTTTAATTATTTTTTTTATTAATAAAATATTATCTATTTTTTTCTTTAAATTATAATATTTTTTTATTAATTTTTTATTTTTTTTTTTTTTTGATCATATATTTTGTTTATTTATTTTTTTTTTTATATAAAAAAAATTTTTTTTTATTTTTTTAAAATTAATTAATTTTAGTAAATTTATATATTTTTTATTAATATTTGTAATTTTTTTTTTAATTGTTTTTATCATATTAAAAATATATTTAATATTTTTTTAAATTTATAAAAATATAAATTTTTTTTTTAATATTTTTAATAATTTTATTTATTAAATATTTATATAGTTTTGTATTTTAGATAATTTATTTTTTTGAGTTAATATTTTAATGTATTTAATTGATTTTTTTATTATGTATATTATTTTTTTTTTTTCTTTATTTTTTAGTTTTGATAAAACAAAAGTTTTTAAATCATTTTTATTTTTTGGTTTTCCTATACCTATTCTTAATTGATAAAAATTATCTTTTTTTAAATATTTTAATATGTTTTTTATTCCATTGTGTGTACTTTTTTTTCCTATGTTTTTTTTTATTTTTATTTTTCCTGGTTTTAAATTTATTTCATCATGTACTATTAGTGTTTCTTTATTTTTTAATTTAAGTTTTTTAATTATTTTTTTTATGTTTTTTCCGCATGTATTTATGTATGTTTTTGGTACATAAATGTATATGTATTTATTTTTTATTTTTAATTTATATATATAATTATATTTTATTTTTTTTATATTAAATGTATTCAAAAATTTTTTTATAAATAATATACCTATATTATGTCTTGTGTTAAGTAATTTTTTATTTGTGTTTCCTATACCAAAAATTATTTTTACGCACATATTTATATTTAATTTTTTTAAATTAATTTTTTATTGTTTTTATTAATTTTAATTTAATTTTTACAAAATATGGATATATGATAGCATATATATTTATACTATTTAAAAATAGTGTTTTTAAAAAAAAAATTTTTATATAAAATGTATAATATTATATATAAATTTTTATAATTTCTTTGGTATTTTTTTATGAATAGTTTTATTAAATATAAAATTTTATTTATTAATGATAGATTAAATAAAATAAATAAATTATTAAAAAGTAAGTTATTAATTAATAATTATAATAGTAAAAATTTATCTTTAATAAGTGAAAGAAATAATTTGTTTAAAATAAAAAATTGTTATGATAATTGAAAAAAAAAATTAAAAGAATTAGAATATGCTAATTCTTTATTATGTAATAAAGAATTAAAAATTTTAGCTAAAGATGAAATTAAAAAATTAAATGTATTAATCAATTCTTATTATAATAAATTAAATTATTATTTATATTCTTTAAATAAAGATAAAAAAGATTCATTGAATGTTTATTTAGAAATATATGCTGGAACTGGAGGAAATGAGGCATCTTTATTTGTTTATGATTTATTTAAAATGTATGTTAAATATTCTGAATTAATGAAATGAAAAATTGAATTGATTAGTAGTCATACTACTGATTATAAAGGATATAAACATTTGGTTTTTAAAATTATTGGTAAAAATGTATATAATAAGTTGAAATTTGAATCTGGTGGACATAGAGTTCAACGTGTTCCATTAACTGAATCTCAAGGTAGAGTTCATACTTCTACGTGTATTGTAGCAGTTATTCCAGAAGTTCCTCTTGTTGATTCTCCTGTTATAAATAATAATGATATTAAAATAGATACTTTTAGATCTTCTGGATCTGGTGGTCAGCATGTAAATACTACTGATTCTGCTGTAAGAATTACTCATATACCTACTGGTTTAGTTGTTGAATGTCAGCAAGAAAGATCTCAACACAAAAATAAATCTAAGGCTTTAGAAGTATTAAAATCTAGAATTTATTCTTTAAAATTGTCTAAAAGTCATGATAAAAAATGTAAAGAAAAAAAAAAATTATTAGGTAGTGGTTTTCGTAATGATAGAAATCGTACTTATAATTTTATTCAAAATCGTGTTACTGATCATCGTATAAATTTTACTGTTTATTCTTTATTTGATATTTTAAGTGGTAAATTAAATTTATTAATTGATCCTTTAAGTAAATATTATAATGAATTGTAATTTTTTTATGAATATTTTATCATGATTAAAAAAAGTTAATTTATTTAAAAATTTTTTTTTATATAAAGAATGTTTATTTTTATTAAAATTTATTTTAAACAAAGATGTTAGTTGAATTATTGTAAATAATGATTATATATTAACTAGTAAAGAATTAGAAATTTTAAATATTTTTTTTATAAAAAGATTAAGAGGTGAACCTATATATTATATATTAAGAAGAGGTTTTTTTTTATCTTTTTCATATATTATATATCCAGATATTTTTATTCCTAGAAGTGATACTGAAATTATGGTTGAATATGTAATAAATTTGATTAAAATAAATAATTTTTTTGAAATATTAGATTTAGGTACTGGTGTTGGTGTTATATCTTTATCTATTGCTAAAGAATTTAAATATATTAATATTACTGCAATTGATATAAATTTAAATTCAATAAATTTAGCTAAATATAATTCTTTAAAATTAAATTTACATAATATTAATTTTTTTAAAAGTTATTGGTTTTCTAAAATTAGTAAGAATAAATTTTTTGATATTATTGTTAGTAATCCACCTTATATTGATAAAAATGATTTTTGTTTAAATTATTTAAATGATTTACGTTTTGAATCATATGATTCTTTAGTTTCTAAAAATAATGGTTTATATGATATTATTTATATAATATATAATTCTTATTTTTATTTAAAGAATAAAGGTTGGTTAATAATTGAACATTCTTTTAGTCATTGTGATATTATACGTTATCTTTTTTCTAAATTATATTTTAATGTTTTTACTTATAAAGATTATACTGGTAATAACAGATTTACTGTTGGTCAAAAGAATACTTAAATATTTATATATTATTAAATAATGTATAAAATTGGTATTCCTAATAATTTTAAACATATTTTAATTATTTTAGCTATAATTGATATTAATTTTAATTTGCTATTTTTAATATTTTTTATTTTAATTTTATTTATATTATTTGTTTCATAATAATTTGAGAATAAAGAAACTATTTTATATATATAATTACAAATTATATTTGGTTTTCCAAGTGTTGATGATTTTTTTATTATATTTTCAAAATTTATTATTTTTTTTATTATTTTAAATTCTTTTTTGTTTGTTATTTTTAATTTATTTAAATTTATTGATTTTGTAATATTTGTATTATTTTTTTTTAATATTGAAATTATTCTTACATATGCGTATTGAATGTAAGGACCTGTATTATTATTTAAAGATAGAATATTTTTTATATTGAAAATATAGTTTTTATTTCTATTTTTTGAAAGATCGTAGTATTTTATTGCTCCTATAGCTATTTTTGTTGATATTCTATTTATTTTATTTTTATTATATAAATTTTTATTTTTTTTAAAAAATATTTTTTTTATTGTCAATATAGTTTTTTTTATTATTTCTTTTATTTTTATGTTTTTTCCTTTTCTTGTTTTAAATGGTTTTCCTTTATTATTTAAAATTATTCCGAAATTATAATGTTTTAATTTTACATTTTTATTTGTATATTTTGCTTTTTTTGCTATTTCAAAGATTTGATTTATATATTGTTTTTGTCTTGAATCAATTAAGTATATTATTTCATTTGGTTTAAATTTTTTACATCTATATTTTATACAAGCTATATCAGTTGTACTATATAAATAACCACCATCACTTTTTTTAATTATTAAAGGTGTTTTTTTTTTGTTTTGTTTTTTAGTAAAAATTACTATAGAATTTTTATCTTTTATAGCAATATTTTTTTTTATTAGATCTTTTATTATTTTTGGTATTATTTTATTATAAAAACTTTCTCCAAATATATTTTTATTATTTAATTTAATTTTTAATTTATTATAAATTTTTTGATTTTCTTTTATTGTTAAATTTTTTATATTTTTTCATATTTTTATTATTTTTTTATTTTTTTTTTGTAATTTAACAACATTTTTTTTTGATAATTTTTTAAAAATTTTATCTTTTTTTAATTTTTTTTGTGATTTTACATATATTTTTTCTAGTGTTGATATTTTTTTTATTTTTTTTTTTATTTTATTTGTTTTTATTCAAGTAATTATTGATCCAAATTGAGTTCCTCAATCTCCTATATGATTTATTTTAATTATTTTATTTCCTAAAAAATATAATATATTTGATATAGTGTCTCCTAAAATAGTTGATCTAAGGTTTCCTATATGCATTTCTTTTGCTATATTTGGAGATGAGTAATCTATTATTATTTTTTTTTTTTTTTTGTATTTTATATTAAAATTTTTTTTTTTTGAATTTTTATTTATTATTTTTTCTATTTTTTTTTTACTTATATAAATATTTATAAATCCAGGATTTATAACTTTTATTTTTTTATATAGCTTGTTTTTTTTTAATTCTTTTGTTATTTTTTTAATTAAGTGGTTTATATTTATTTTTTCTTTTTTTGATATATTTATAATTCCATTTATTTGATAGTCACTGAATTTATCATTATTATATATTTTATAATTATATTTTTTTTTAATATTTAATGATGATAAAATTGTATCAAGTTTTGATTTTATTTTGTTTTTTATATTCATATTTATGTTTTATAATTTTATATTTAAAAAAAAATTAATCTATATCATAATATAATATATTATATATGTTTATATATATATTAATATATATTAAATATATTTTATTTTTTTAATAAGAGTATAATAATATATGGTAAATAATTATTGTTGTGGTTTTTTAAATATTAATGATTTAGGTAAAAATATTACTTTATATGGTTGAGTAAATAATTTACGTATTTTAAAAAAAATTATATTTATTGATTTACGTGATAGAAGTGGTATTATACAAATTTATATAAATAGAAATAAATTTAAATTATGAAAATTAGCAATTAAATTAACTTTTGAATCTTGTATTAAAATTAGTGGTATTTTATTTATAAAAAAAAATAATAAAAATTTATTAGGTAATAAATTTGAAATATGTGTTGAAAATATTTATATATTTAATTATTCTAAATCTTTACCTTTAAATATTTTTATAGAAAATTCTGAAAAAATAAAATTAAAATATCGTTATTTATATTTAAGAAGATTAGATATGTTTTCTATATTAAAAAAAAGATCAGAAATTAAATTTTTAGTAAGAAAATTTTTACATAAAAATAATTTTATTGATATTGAAACTCCATTTTTATCTAAATCTTTTCTTGAAGGTGCTAATGATTATATTATTCCAAGTAAAGAATATAAGGGTAAAAAATATTCTTTGCCTCAATCTCCTCAAATATTTAAACAATTATTAATGATTTCTGGTTTTGAAAAATATTATCAAATTGTTAAGTGTTTTCGTGACGAAGATTTACGTTCTGATCGTCAACCAGAATTTACTCAAATTGATATAGAATTATCTTTTTCTAAATTTAATGATATTAAATTTTTAATAGAAAAATTAATTTGTAAATTATGATTTGATATTAATAATATTAAATTATCTTATCCTTTTTTTAAAATTGATTATTATGATGCAATAAATAATTATGGAACAGATAAACCAGATTTACGTAATCCATTAAAATTTAATATTAAAATATCTAATTTTTTTAAAAATATTTATAGTAATTTTATTAAGGAAAAAAAAATATGTAATGTTATTAGTATTTTAATTTCAAATAGTTCTAATAAAATTAATTTTAATTTTTTATTTAATTATTTAAAATTATTTAAAATAAATAATTTTTTTTGTGTAAGAGTTGTTTCTTTTATTAAAGGTAAATATATATATGAAATATATGGAAATATATTAGATATTAAAGATGATTTAATACAAGAAATTATTATTAAACATAATATATCTTTATGTAGTTTAATTTTTGTTATGTTTTGTTTTTCCATATTAAATTTTAATGAATTAACTGATATTAGAAATTTTTTTTGTAGAAATTTTAGTTTTTTTAATAAGGATGTTTTTTTTCCTTTATGAATAGTTAATTTTCCTATGTTTTTTTATGATAAAAATAAAAAAATTAATGTTTATCATCATCCTTTTACTATGCCTTTAAATACTAATTTAAAAAAATTAAAATCTATTGTTGATTATACTAGTTTAATATCTAGTGCTTATGATTTAGTAATAAATGGTTATGAAGTAGGTAGTGGTTCAGTTAGAATATGTGATTCTGAAATTCAGTTTGAAATATTTAAAATATTAGGTTTAAATTATATTGAATGTATTAATAAATATGGTTTTTTTTTAAATGCTTTAAATTATGGTACACCACCTCATTTAGGTATTGCTTTGGGTTTAGATAGAATTGTTATGTTATTAACTGGAGTAAATAATATTAAAGATGTTATTGCTTTTCCTAAAACTACTTCTGGTTTATGTTTATTAACTGGTGCACCAGATTAATTTATTTATGTTATTTTATGTTAAGAATTATAGGTATAGATCCAGGTACATATTGTACTGGTTATGGAATAATAGATGTTTATAATGGAAAAATGTTTTATTTATATGGTGATTGTATAAAAAGTAATTCAAATCTATTTTATAATAGATTACAGAAAATGTATTTAAATATTTTTAATGTTTTTTTATATTTTAAACCTAAGGATTTAGCTATTGAAAAAAATTTTTTATGTAAAAATTCAAATTCTGTTATTAAACTAAGTCAAATTAATGGAGTTATTATTTTAGCTGCTGTTAATAATTTTTTATCTATTTTTGAATATAATGTTTGTAAAATAAGAAAATCAGTTGTTTTAAAAGGTAATGCTAATAAAATTTATGTTAATAAAATTGTTTGTAATATTTTAAATATAAGTATTAAATTAGATTTAAATATAAGTGATGCTTTAGCTGTTGCTATTACTCATTATAATTTATTTTATAAATAATTTTTATTATTTAATTGTTTAAATTTATATTTTATTTTGATAATTATGATATACTTATTATTATTTAATAAATAAATATTTATATTTTTTTTATTTATTAAATTTTATATAATTTTAATTTATTTAAAAGATTTAAAGTTTTGGGAAGGTAATTTAATGTCAACAAGAGTAAAAGGTAATGTTAAATGGTTTAATGAATCTAAAGGTTTTGGTTTTATTACGCCAGTTAATGGTGATAAAGATGTTTTTGTTCATTTTTCTGCTATTCAAAGTAGTGGTTTTAAAACTTTAACAGAGGGTCAGTCTGTTGAATTTGAAATTACTGATGGAGAAAAAGGTCCTTCTGCTGTGAATGTAGTACCTTTATAAGTTATTATAAAGTAAAAAATATTTTTATAATTATTTTTATAGAGATATTTTTAATTAAAAGGATATTATTTTTTTATAGTAATTTATATATAACTGAATTATTTAAATATAAATTATTAATTTTATTTATAATTTATTTTTTTTATTAATTTTATTAAATTTATATTTAATAATTCATGTTATATTAATTTATATTAATTTATTTAATTAATTATTATTTTATTTGTTTTTTTATTTTTGTTTATTATTTTATATCTTCCATTAATTTTTTTTTGATTTATATATTTTGAAATAAAATTTACATATCTTTGTATTAATTTAGTATTAAATCCATATTTTCTTAATAGATAATTATTAATTAATTTATTTTTATTTTTTTTAATTATTTTTTTTGTTGTTTCGTGTATTTTTGAATTTTTTCTTTTTATTATATATTTATATATTTTTTTATCTAAATTTGATAAAATTTTTAATTTTCAATTTTTATTTTTTTTATTTTTTTTTTTATATTTATATGAAGAATAGAAATTAATTAATTTAAATTGTTTATAATATATTTGACTATATATACTTTTGTGTCCTAATATTTTGTAAAAAAATATATCTTCATCATATTTTTTTCATTTTTTATCTTTTTTAAATCATGTTTCAAATGATATTCTTGAATATATTGATCTGCTATCTTTATAAGTTCTATTTTTATCTTTAAAAAAGTTTTTAACTCATTTATTAAATGGGTTAGAAAGATAGTTACTAATTTGATGATTTTTTGATATAAATAATTTTTTTTTTGTTTTTAATAATATATTTTTTATTAATTTTGATTTTCTTATTGTTTTAATTTTTTTTATAAAAATTTTTGAATTAAATCATAATATATATATATTATGTTTTTTTTTTTTATGTATTGTTTTTGCTTGTCCTGAGAATTCAATTTTATTTTTTTTTTTATATTTAAATAATCCTGTTTTTATTATTTCTATCATTCTTCTTCCTGATATAGCAGATAATGAAAAAGATAAAGATGCTAAGTCTTTTATTGTTTTTATTGATTTTATATTATATATTATGTTATGAATTGATTTCATATAATTAATGTAATTTATATTTATAGTGTTAGTTTTTTTTATTTTTAGATTATGTTCAGATTTTTTTTTTGTTAGAATAATTTTTTTTTTTTCTATTTTTAGGTGAAATAAAATTTCATGATTTATTTTAAAATTTTTTATTTTTTTTAATAGGTTTAAACCATTATGTATTTTTTTAAAAATATTTTTATGTGATTTATATCATTTTTTTTTTATTAAATTTTTTAATTCTTTTTTTCATTGAGGTAATTTTATTATTGTTTTTTTTATAATATTAAAATTTTTTTTTCCCGATGAAGTAATTTTAATATTATTTAATTTTTTTATAAGAATAAATATTTGATTGAGTTTTTTTTTTAATGATTTTAAATTTATTTTTATTTCGTTAATATTTTTTGATTTATTTATTTTTAATATTTCTTTTTTAAAGAAAGTAAATTTTTTTTTTAAAAATGATATTTTTTTTTTAAAGTTATGATGTTTTATATTTGTAAATTGTCTTCTAGCTCTGGATATATATGTAATATAACTATTATTAGATATATTTAATTTATTAACTTTTTTTTTAAAATTTTTTGCTTCTTTTTTATATAATTTAGTTTTTTTTGTTTGTGGTATTAAATTAATGTCTATATTTTTAATTTTTTTTATTAAATTTTTTATAAGTAAATTTATGTTTTTTAACATCATTATTTTTCCTTAATAATTAATATAATTATATTTATATTGTAACATATTATATAAGTATAC
>CP144825.1:0-143511 GCA_036689445.1 Candidatus Stammera capleta | reverse complement strand
TAATAATTAATTAAATAAATTAATATAAATTAATATAACATGAATTATTAAATATAAATTTAATAAAATTAATAAAAAAAATAAATTATAAATAAAATTAATAATTTATATTTAAATAATTCAGTTATATATAAATTACTATAAAAAAATAATATCCTTTTAATTAAAAATATCTCTATAAAAATAATTATAAAAATATTTTTTACTTTATAATAACTTATAAAGGTACTACATTCACAGCAGAAGGACCTTTTTCTCCATCAGTAATTTCAAATTCAACAGACTGACCCTCTGTTAAAGTTTTAAAACCACTACTTTGAATAGCAGAAAAATGAACAAAAACATCTTTATCACCATTAACTGGCGTAATAAAACCAAAACCTTTAGATTCATTAAACCATTTAACATTACCTTTTACTTTTTTTGACATACAATTCCTTTATTTATAAATAAAAATTAAAAAATAAAAATATAATTTTTTATATTTTTATATAAAAAATTTAAAATAAATAAATAAAATCTTAATTAATTATAATAATAAATATAAGAAGATAAATCTAAAACTTTATCAGAATATCCAGTTTCATTATCATATCATGAAATAACTTTTATAAATTTATTATTTAATAACATAGTAGCTTTAGAATCAAAAACAGAAACTAATTTTTCACCATTAAAATCACTAGAAACAACATCTTCATCAATAAAACCTAAAATACCACGTAAATAACTATTTGATGCTTCTTTCATAACACTACACAACTTTTTATGAGTAATACTACTATTTAATCTAGCAGTTACATCAATTACTGATACATTAGAAGTTGGTACTCTAAAAGACATACCTGTTATTTTACCTTTTAAATCAGGAATTATACTTCCTATAGCATTAGCTGCACCAGTAGAAGAAGGAATAATATTTTGAAAAACACTTCTTCCTCCTCTTCAATCTTTAAGAGAATGACTATCAACTACTTTTTGAGTAGCAGTAGATGCATGAATAGTAGTCATAAAAGACTCTAAAACTTTAAAATTATCATGAATAACTTTAATTATTGGAGCTAAACAATTAGTAGTACAAGAAGAATTAGAAACTATATTTTGACCACTATAATTATGATGGTTAACACCCATAACAAACATAGGAGTATCATCTTTAGATGGACCAGTCATAACAACATATTTAGCACCACCTAAAATATGACCATAAGATAATTCTTTAGTTAAAAAAATACCAGTAGATTCTATAACAACATCAACATTAAATTTATTTCAAGGAATATCTATAGGATTTTTATAAGATGTAATATTAATCTTTTTATCATTTACAATTAAATAATCATCTATAACTTTTATATCACCACAAAACCTACCATGAGTTGAATCAAATTTCAACATATAAGCAATATATTTAACATCTACAAGATCATTAATTGCTACTACATTAATATTTTTTCTAGTTTGAGAATTACGAAAAATTAATCTACCTATTCTTCCAAAACCATTAATACCAATTCTAATTGTCATATAATCACCATAATAAAATTTATATATATACAGTTTACTTAAAAAAATTAAATATACTTATAATTAAATAAATTTAAAAAAATAAATATATAACATAAACATATAAATAAATTTCATTTGACTTAAATAATGATTTATTCTACCATAATTAAATATTATTATCGATAAAATTATATTTTTATTTTAATAAATATTATATATAATAATATTAAAAATATAAATAATAAAAAATACTAAAAAAAATGAAATTTCTTATAAATATATTTAAAAAAAAATATGTTAAATATTTAATTATATTATCTACAGTATTTATTATTTTAATTAAAATAACATTTTTTGTGTTATTTTATTTTTTTAACTGTTAAAATAATAAATAAAAAAAAATAAAATATTATATATACATATTAAAAATATGTTTTCTAAAATACATATATATGTATGTATACACATTTATTTTTTATTTATCAAAAATAAAGGAGAAAAAAATATTATTTGAATATTTATCAATAATACCAAAAATAACAAATTATATTTTATTAAATAGATAAAATAAAATAGATAAATTATTTAGTAAAATCACAGCTAATAAACAAATAAATACATTACTAAAATATAATATTTAAAAAAAAATAATAATATAAAACTAATTATAAATTTACCAAATAAAAAAAAATGAATTAGAAATAAATATTTCTAATAAACAATTAAATATAATTAGTAAAAAAAATAAAGAAAAAAAAAACTATATATATATATATATATATATATATATATAAAGAAATATTTAAAAATAATTTAAACATAAATTTTCCTTTATTAAAAAATATAAAAATAAAAAATACTAAATTAAAATATAGTTTATTATCTATATTTATAGAACAAATAATAATAAAAAAAAGAAGAAAAAATAAAAAAATAAATATAAATACAAAAAAAAATATAAAAAATTAATTTACCTTACCTTTACTTTATTATTTAAAATAAAAGGTAAAGGTAAATCTTTTAATGTTGGATTTTTAGCTGCAAAAAAAGCAATTTTATCACATTTTTCATTATAATAATTTCCTTTATGACTCTTAATTAAATGTCATTTAATTTTTTTTTTAAAAAAAAAAACTAAATTATATATTTTAATTCACAAATCAATATTTTTAATTAATTTATTATTATTATTTTTTCAACTATTTTTTTTTCAAAAATAAATTCAATTATTTATACCTTTATATAAATAATTACTATCAGTATATATATTTATATAACATAATTTTTTTTTATAAAACAAAAAAAAATTTAATGGTAATATTATAGCCATTAATTCCATTCTATTATTAGTAGTATAATAATATCCAGAACTAAAAATAATTTTCTTATTTGTAAATTTAACAATTGCTGCACATCCACCTGGACCAGGATTATTAATACATGAACCATCAGTATATATATTTATTTTTAACATAAATTTATTTATATATTAATTTAATAATATATAAATATTATAAACTAAATAAAAAAAATGAATAGAAAAATAGCTTTAGATATAGAAACAACAGGAATAAATATGATTGATAAACCATATATAGGACATAAAATAATAGAAATAGGAGCAATTGAAATAATAAATAGAAAAATAACAAAAAATATTTTACATATATATATAAATCCAAAAAGAAAAATAGATGATAAAGCATATAAAATACATGGAATAAGTAACGAAAAATTAAAAAATAAACCAGAATTTTATGAAATATCAGAAAAAATTATAAACTTTATAAAAAATTCAGAATTAATAATACATAATGCTAACTTTGATATAAACTTCATAGAATATGAATTATCATTAATGAATAATAAAATAAAAAAAATAAACAATATATGTAAAATAACGGATACATTATCAATAGCAAGAAAAATTTTTCCAGGTAAAAAAAACGATTTAAATTCATTATGTCAAAGATATAAAATAAGTACTATAAATAGAAAAAAACATGGAGCACTCATAGATTCAATTTTATTAGCAAAAATTTTTTTAAATATGACAATAAAAAAAAATAAAATTTTATTTTCAAATAAATCTTTAAAAAAAAAAAATAAAATAAGAAAAATAAAATCAAAAAATATATATATAAAAAAAAAAATAAATAAATCAGAAAAAAAAAAACACTTAAAATATTTAAATTACATGTATAAAAAATATAAAAAATGTATTTGAATAAATAAATAAATAATATTTTTTATTAAAAACAACAACCTAACGTAAAACAATGAATTATATACCTATATCAAAAATACAAAAAATAAAAAAAAAAAAATATATTTATAAAAAAAAAATAAAATTATATGGATGAATTAAAAACACAAGATACTCAAAAATAGGAATATTATTTATAGATATAAATGATGGATCATCTATTGAATCAATACAAATAATTATAAAAAAAAAAAAAATAAAAAATTATAAAAAAAAAATATCAAATTTAACACCAGGATGCTCTATATTAATAAAAGGAATAATAAAAAAAAATAAAATAAATAATAAAAATGATATTTATGCTAAAAAAATAAAAATATTAGGTAAAATAAAAAACCCAGAAAAATACCCAATAAGTCCTAAATATCATTCTTTAGAATACTTAAGAAAAATTTCACATTTAAGACCAAGAACTAAATTAATAAGTGCTATAAGTAGAATAAGAAATAGTTTAATATATAATTTACATAATTATTTACAAAAAAAAAATTTTTATTGAATACCAACTCCAATAATAACTTCTTTAGATACAGAAGGACATAGTAAAATGTTTGAAATAAAAAATATAAACAAAAAAAATTTTTTTAATAAAAAATCATTTTTAACTGTATCTGGACAATTAAATTTAGAAACATATGCATGTTCTCTATCTAAAGTATATAATTTAGGTCCAGTATTTAGAGCAGAAAACTCAAATACAAAAAAACATTTAGCAGAATTCTGAATGTTAGAATTAGAAACAGTACTCACAAACATAAAAAAACTTATAAAATTATCAAAAAATATATTATCTTTCTGTATAAAAAAAATATTAAAAAATAATTATGAAGATATAAATTTTCTTATAAAATATAATAAAAAAAAAAATATAAATTATCTAACAAATATAATAAAAAAAAAATTTATAGAAATTTCATATAATGAAATAATAAAAATTTTAAAAAAAAAAGAAAAAAAATTTAAAAATAAAATTAAATGAGGTTTAGATATTACATCAGAACAAGAAAATTATTTAACAAAAAATTATTTTAAATCAGCAATAATAATAAAAAATCATCCTAAAAATATAAAACCTTTTTACATGAAAAAAAATAAAGATAAAAAAACAGTATCATCAATTGATATTATTTTACCAAAAGTAGGTGAAATAATTGGAGGATCAGAAAGAGAAGAAAATATTAATATATTAAATAAAAATATTAAAGAAAAAAAATTAAATAAAAATAAATATTGATGATATAAGGAACTAAGAAAATATGGAACAATTAATCATTCAGGATTTGGATTAGGTATAGAAAGATTAATAATGTATATAACTAATATGAATAATATAAGAGATATAAGTCCTTTTCCAAGATATCCTAATTATTTAAATTTTTAAAATATATTTATTTTTTTAATAAAAAAAAATACTAATTAAGGAAAAAAAAATGAATAACAAAAAAAAATCATTAATACTAATGATTATTTTTTTTATATTTATACAAAAAACTAAAGCTATAAAAATTATAAACAATAAAAATATATCAATAAAAATAAATGGTTCAATAAACAATAATTACATAAATAAAAAAAATAATATTTATGAAAATAAATCATCTACATTTAAAATATACGCAAAAACAAAAAAAAAAAATGATATTAATTTTTTTACAAATATAATAGGAACAAAAGATATAAATAATAATATATCCACAAACATAGCATATATAGGAATAAAACACAATAAATTTGGAAAAATAAACTATGGTAAAAATAACAAAGTTATAAATAACACATTATCTTACACAAATATTTTCCCTATAAACACAAATAAAATAATAAAAAATTATATAAATGAAACAAATAATAATATTTTAACTTATAAAAAAAAAATAAAATTAAATAAAAATAACCCTATAATAAAAGAAATAATAATAAAAAACCAATATCAAATACAAAAAAAAAAAAAAAATAAAAATATAATACAATCAGGATGAGGTTCAGAATATAATTTTATTACACCATATGGAATAGAATTATCAACTTCATTTGATAACAATAAATACAATATAAACAAAATAAATTACTTTAATAAAAAAAAAATAAAAAATTCATATTCATGATCTACAGGAATTAAATACAATTTAAATAAAATATATTTATCAACAACATATACAGAAGAAAATAATTTACCAAATATAAAATACATAAATAACAAAATATTTTTAAATGAACAAGAACATACAAACAAAAATATATCAATAACAGCAAAATATGATTTTAAATCAGGAATAACACCTATAATAGGATATGTAAGAAACACATCTAATAAATTAGAAAAAAATAAATTTAAAATTTATCAAAAAAAAACAGATATAGAAAAATATTTTAATATTGGATTAATATATAATATTAATAAAAATTATATTAGTTATATAAATTATAAAATAAATCAAAATAAATTTACAAATAAAAATTTAAATGAAGAAAATAATTTTTCATTAGGATTTATATATAAATTTTAATATAAAAAAATATAAATTATTAATAAAAATTTTTATTAAAAAACGCATCCGAGAGGATTTGAACCCCTGACCACTCGGTTCGTAGCCGAGTACTCTTTCCACTGAGCTACGGATGCAACAAAAAAAACGGTGAGAGAGGGATTCGAACCCTCGATGTAAAAATACATACTCCATTAGCAGAGGAGCGCCTTAAACCACTCGGCCACCTCACCAAAAAAAAATAATAATTTTATTATAAAATAAAATATACAACTTACAATTATAAATATTTTTATTATTTATATATTTATATTAAATATATTTAATTATTTCTTTTTATAAATTTTAACATAAATTTCTTTTCTATGTACTGAAATTTCTTTAGGAGCATTAATACCTATACGAACCTGATTTCCTTTTAAACCTAATACTGTAATACTAATTTTATCTCCAATAATTAATGTTTCACCAACTCTACGAGTTAAAATAAGCATTATTAAATCCTTATATATAATTATTTAAAATTTCAAAAAATTAAATTTTATAAATTTTACTAATTTTTTTATGTTAAAATATTTTTTTATATCAACACTTCCTTCTTTAAAAATATAAATATTAAAAAATTTACTTTTAACAGTAAAAACACTATCTAATTTATTAAAATTACCCAATTTATCTAAAACATCATCAATAATAATTTTTTTATATAAATATAAATCAATAAAAATTATAAAATACCTAATATTTTTATCATAACATAAAAATAATACTAAAGATAACATATAAATATCTTTTATTTTTTTAAATAAATTAAATAAAATTATTTTATTTTTAATAAAATCATAATTTATAAATTTTTTTATAAAAAATTTAATTTCATTAAAAATAATAATTTTTTTAACATCAATACTATCTACAATACTATTTATATACAATTTAATTATATTATTATTTTTTTTTTTAATTTTTTTTTGAATATTTATAAAAGAAAATATTTTTTTATATATATTTTTCTTATCAATACATAATAATTTACAAATATTTTTAAAAATAAATAAATCATCATTAATAAATTTTAAAGAATTTAAATTAGTACATGAAACAATACGTTTAACTCCTGAAGAAATTGAATAAAAATCAATTATATTAAAAAAACCTATTTCTAAAGTATTAGAAATATGCGTACCACAACAATATTCACTAAATAAATTATTAAATTTTATAATTCTTAAAGAATTATTTAAAATAAAAGAAAAATTACTATTATCTAATTTTAGATCTATATTTTTTTTATCTATAATTTCACTATATATACTTACTTTTTTTAATATAAATTTATTCATTAATAAAATTATATTAAATATAATTTTTTTATTTAATAACTCTTTATAAAAAAAATCAACAGAAAAATAATTTTCTTTAATACAAGATCCTTTAATTAAAAAATCAATTTTTAATATTTTTTTTAAAACAAAAATCAATAAATGAGAAGAAGAATGATTACAAGATATTTTACATCTATAATTTATATCATAAGATGTATAAACAATATCATTTATTTTTATAAATCCTCTTTCTAAATAACCAAAATGTAAAATATAATTACCATATAATTTAGTATCAGTAACTATAAATTTACTACCATCAACAATTTTATATATTAATCCTATATCTCCTTTTTGACCTCCAGATTCAGGAAAAAAAACAGTATTATTTAATAATAAATAAAAATTACCTTTATCAGAAAAAATTATTTTATTTAACGAACAATTATCTTTAAATATTCCTATAACAATACTTTTACAAGTATTTTTAGTATATCCAAAAAAATTAGTTTTATTTAAATTATTAAAATTTATATTTAAATTATTAAATTTACTTAAAAATCTTGATTTTTTTTTTTGTAAATCTAATAATTTATTAAAACCATAAATATCTAAACTAATATTATAAAAACTATAAAAATCACTAATTAAATCAATTGGTAAACCGTATGTATCATAAAGTAAAAAAACAAATTTACCATCCAATATATTTTTATTTAAATTTATACAAAATTTATTTAAATAAAAAAATAATATTTCAATAGAATTATTTAATATATTTAAAAATTTTTTCTCTTCAACTAAAACAATACTTTTTATATAAGAAATATTCTCTTTACTAAAAAAATAATTTTTTTTTAATAAAGGATATAAATAATCTATTATTTTAAATAAAAATATATTACAAACATTTAATAATCTTATATAACTTATAGTTCTTCTTATTAATTTACGTAAAACATAACCTCTAAACTCATTAGATGGTAAAATACCATCAAAAATCAAAAAAACAATTGCTCTAATATGATCAGATATTATATTAAATATAATAATATTTTTACTATTAATATTTATATTTAATAAATATGAAATATTTTTTTTTATACTTAAAAATATATCAATATTAAAATTAGAATTAACATTTTGCAACACAGATGTAATTCTTTCTAAACCCATTCCAGTATCAACAAATTTTTTATTTAAAAAAAAAACATTTTTATTAATATCAATATTATATTCAATAAATACTAAATTTCATATTTCTAAATAATTATTTTTTTTTATTTTTAAAATAAAATCATTTTTATTATCAGTTTTATATTCACTAACATAAAAAATTTCAGTACTATATCCACATGGACCTACATTAGACATCCTTCAAAAATTATCTGAATTCAAATCAAATAATTTATTACAATTTTTACCAACAACAAAAATATGATTTTCAGGAATTTTAATTATTTTAGATCAAATACGATAACTATCTTTATCATTTGCATGAACAGTAACAAATAATCTATCCTTAGGTAAAAAATATCAAGATTTATCAGTTAATAATTTTCAAGAATATATTATAGCATCTTCTTTAAAATAAGAATTAAAACTAAAATTACCCATCATTTCAAAAAATGTATTATGTATAAAAGTACGACCAACATTACTTAAATCATTATGTTTACCACCAACTCTTAAACAACGTTGAACAGTAACAACATTATCATAAATAATATCATCATATCCTAAAAAAATATTTTTAAATTGATTCATTCCTGCATTAGTAAATAATAAGGAATTATCATTATAAGGTACTAAAGAACTACTTTTATATAAAATATGGTTATTAATTTTAAAAAAATCCAAAAACATAGATCTAACTTCATAAGTATATTTAAACATAAACAATTTTAATTTAAATTAATATATAAATTTCAAAATAATATATAATATTATAATTAAATAATTAAAAAAAATTAAATTTATATAAAAATTTTTTATAAAAAATTTTATTAACAAATAATAATTAAAAATAATAAAATGTCTACAAATAAAATTAAATCCATAAATTATGCTATAGAACAAATAGAAAAACAATTTGGGAAAGGATCAATAATGAAATTAGGAGAAAATAATAAATATAAAAAAATAAAAACTATATCAACAGGATCAATATCATTAAACATAGCTTTAGGTATAGGTGGATTACCTATGGGTAGAATAGTAGAAATATATGGACCAGAATCATCCGGAAAAACAACATTAGCTTTAGAAATAATTTCATCAGCACAAAAAAAAAACAAAACATGCATATTTATCGATGCAGAACATGCACTAGATCCAATATACGCAAAAAAAATAGGAGTAAATATAGATGAACTATTATGTTCACAACCAAACAACGGAGAACAAGCATTAGAAATATGTAATTCATTAGCAAAATTAAATAGTATAGATGTAATAATTGTAGATTCAGTAGCAGCTTTAACACCAAAATCAGAAATAGAAGGAGAAATAGGAGATTTACATTTAGGATCAGCAGCAAGAATGATGAGTCAAGCAATGAGAAAATTAACAAAAAATATAAACCAATCCAATATATTATTAATATTTATTAACCAAATAAGAATGAAAATAGGAATAATATTTGGAAATCCAGAAACAACCACTGGTGGTAACGCACTAAAATTTTATTCCTCAATAAGATTAGACATAAGAAAAATAGGAAATATAAAAAAAAACGAAGAAATAATAGGAAACATAACTAAAGTAAAAATAGTAAAAAATAAATTATCTGCACCATTTAAACAAGCAGAATTTGAAATACTTTATAAAGAAGGAATAAATAAATATGGAGAAATATTAGATATAGGAAATAAAAATAATATTATAGAAAAAAAAGGATCATGATATAATTACAAAAAATTAAAATTAGGCCATGGAAAAAAAAATTCCACTAATTTTTTAAAAAAAAATAAAAAAATATACAAAGAAATAAAAAAAAAAATATATAATATTTATTTAAAAAAAAATTAATATATTAACAAAAAAATTATTTATATATTATATAAATATATATACATATTTATATTTAAATAAAAAAAAAAATTAAATATATAATATATATATTAATTATATATATAATATATAAACATTAAATAAATAAATATAATATATTTATTTAATAATAAAATTTAACAATAAATCATTAACTAAATTAATAAAATCAACAGGATTATCTAATGTATTACTTTCTATAAATAAAGCTTGATAATAAATAAAATTTATCCATTTAGAAAATAATTTATCATCACTTATACTATCTATATATTTAATTAATAAATGATTAGGATTTATTTCAAATAAATATTTAATTTTAGGAACTTCCTTACCTGCAGAACTTAATAATTTTAACATCTGAGTACTCATTTCATTATTATCTGTAGTTAAAACAACTGGAAATTTATCTAAACGATCTGTAATATTTATATCTTTAACTAATTTACCTATAACATTCCTAATACGATTAATTAAAATATTATAATTAGATTTATTTAAATCAATTATTTTATCATTATTTAAAGTAATTACTTTATTTAAAGATAAATCATTTTTAGTAACAGATTGAAATTTAATACCTTTAAAATCCATTAAATATGTCATCATTCATTCATCAATTCTATCAAACATTATTAAAACTTCTATATTTTTTTTACGATATATTTCTAAATGAGGACTATTATAAGCAGATAAATAATTATCCGAAGTAATATAATAAATTTTATCTTGACCAGAAATCATATTATTTAAATATTCTTCTAAAGAAATATATTCATCTTTATTTTTTATAGAAGAATTAAATCTTAATAATAAAGAAATATCATAACGATTAATATTATCTTCAGCTAAACCTTCCTTAAAAACATTACCAAATTGTTTTCAAAATATATTATATTTATTTTTTTCTAAAGATAAATCATGTAACATCTTTAATATCCTTTTAGTAATAGAAATTTTTAATTTACCTATAAAAGGATCATCCTGTAATATTTCCCTGGAAACATTTAAAGATAAATTATTAGTATCTATAATACCTTGAACAAATCTTAAATAAAAAGGTAAAATTTTTTTTAAATCATCCATAATAAAAATTTTACGTATATATAATTTTATACCATTTTTATATTCATCTCTATTCCATATATTTCAAGGACAAGTATCAGGAATATATAATAAACTTATATATTCATTTTTACCTTCAACTTTATTATGAGTTCATACTAAAGGATTACCTAAATTATTAGTTAAAGATAAATAAAAATCTATATATTCTTTTTTAGAAATTTTAAATTTATTTTTTAATCATAAAGCATCAAATTTATTTATTCTTTTCCAAATAAAATCTCTTTTTTTATTATCAAAAATTTTATATTCAATAGGAATACTAATATAATTAGAATATTTTTCTACTATACTAAATATAGTTTTTTCATTTAAAAATTCTTTACAAGAATCCTTAATATATAAAATTACATCAGTACCAACATCTGATTTAAATTTTTTATCAATAAAATATTCACCATTACCTTTAGAACTTCATAAAATTGAATTATTATCACTTAATTCTTTTACAGATCTTGTATGAACAATAACTTTATTAGAAACCATAAATGATGAATAAAAACCTACACCAAATTTACCAATAAAATTACCCACATCTATTTTATTTTTACTTAAATTTAAATTATTTAAAAATTCTTTTGTACCAGATTTAGCTATTGTACCAAGATTTTTTATAACTTCACTTTTCGTCATTCCAATACCATTATCACTAACTATCAATTTATTTTTATTAACACATATCCTAATATGATAACGATCAATATTTTTACTTAAAAATAAAGAATCACTATTCTTAACAGAAATATAATAAAACTTCAATTTATCTATAGCGTCTAAAGAATTAGAAATCAATTCTCTTAAAAATATTTCCTTATTAGAATAAAGAGAATTAATCATTAAATCAAGTAATTGTTTAACTTCAGATTGAAAATAATAAGTTTGTTTTCTCATTTTACCATCCTAAAAAATAAAAATAATTTTTTTTTAATATATAAAAAAAATTAAATTAATTTACATCAAAAAAATATAAAAAATTAATTTAATGTGATAAAGCACAAACAACAAAATAATCAAAACTTATTTTTTTATCATAAGATTTATTCATATCATTTTTATAAGACAAAAATAATTTATAATAAAAAAATAAATCATTTAAAGAAACTAAAACATTAATTTTAAATAAATTTTTTAAAATCCTATCTGATATATCAAAATCTGAATAATCATTAGGAAAAATATTTAATATATATAAATTATGTAACATATTAATTATACTATCAAGTAAATTAATATAATTAATATTTTTAATATAAAAAAAATTTAATAATTTAAATAAATTACGAATATTTTTAGTAAATAAAAATTTTAAAAATAATAAAATTAATCTATCATCTATTATATCTAAAACAATATTTAAATCTTTTAAAGATATAATATTTTTACCACTAAACATTAATAATTGATCAACTAAAACTAAAGAATCTCTCATACTTCCTTTAGAATACAAAGATATAATTTTTAAAGCATCATAATCAAATAAAATTTTTTCACAAGACATTATATATATTAAACGATTTAATATATCAATATTTTTTAAAGGTTTTAAATAAAAACACATACATCTAGATATAATTGTATCCGGTATTTTATCCAATTCAGTAGTAGCCAAAATAAATTTAATATGTTTAGGAGGTTCTTCTAAAGTTTTTAACAAAGCATTAAAACTATAACGAGATAACATATGAACTTCATCAATAATATATATTTTATAACGCATAGTTATAGGTAAATAATGAACTTTATCCAAAAAATCACGAGTATCTTCTATTTTAGTACGAGAAGCAGCATCAATTTCAACAACATCAGTTGATTTACCTAAATTTATATTTATGCAATTTATACAATTATTACATGGATAAAAAGTAATACCTAAAATACAATTTAAACTTTTAGATAACAAACGAGCTAAACTAGTTTTACCTACACCTCTAGGACCATAAAATAAATAAGAATGATATATTTTATTTAATTTTAAACTATTATTTAATATATTAACTACACTAGTATGTCCTATAAAATCTTTGAAATTTTTAGGTCTTCACTTTAAAGCTAAAATATTATAATATTTCATATAAAATTTATATATAAATAATTAAAATTAATATATTTAATAAAAAAACATTTTTATAATAAAATATAAATATATATAATAATAATTATTTAAAAAAAATTAAAAATAATTAAAATTAAACTTAATAATATTACTATATCAATAGTAACTTATATATAATAAATATTACTAATTATATTTAAACATTTAAAAAAATAAAAAATTATCTATAAAAAAAATTATATAAAAAATAATTAAAAATATAAAAATTATCAAAAATAATATATTTATTTATAATATCATAAAAATTATCAATTCTAAGTATAAAATTAAACATATTTTTTTTAATAAAAAATTAAAGTATAATTAAAAACTAAAAAAATAATTTTAATAAATATATAATCATTTAAAAAAAAAATTTAAATTTATAACTTTAATAAATAATTAAAAAAAAATAAAATTTATAAAAATATTTTAATAAAAAAAACATTTATAAAAATTATATTAAACAATAAATATTATATTATATAAAAATACTAATTATAAAATAATTTTAATAAAATGAAAAAAAAAATAACATTTGAATACCCAATAAATAAAAATATTAAATTATTTTTAAAAACAGAAAACATATTTAATAATTTAAAAAATATAAAAAATACAAACAATTATTTTACAGCAATAAATTTTTTTTTAAATATTTCAGAAATATATAAAATAATAAAAAAATATAACATTACATATAAATTAATAAAAGAATTTAATGATCAAAATAAAAAATTAAAATTATGATTAAAAGAACCAAATATAAATATACAAATAATAAAAAAAATATTTTATATAATAAATTTATTTAAATTACAATTAAAAAAAGAAAATATTAATAACAAATTATTAATAAAAGATGAATTATTCAAACAAATAAATAAAAAAATACAATACAAAAATAAAAATATTTTTTTTAAAAAAATACCAGAAATAAATTTATGATTAAATATATCAGAAAAAAAAAAAATAAAATATTACAAAAAATGAATAGAACCAATAAAAATAATCAAACAATCTAATTTAAATTTATTAAAAATAATAAGAAATATAAATACATTTAAAATATATTATACAAAAAAATTAATATTTAAAGATAAAATTTTTGGATACAAATTGATTAGAATTAAAATAAATAAAAAATATCTTTTATATCCAATAATATCATTTATAAATAATAAATATTATATAAAATTTTTATCTATAAATAATAAAATAATAAAAAAAAAAATAAATTTTTATTTATCAAAATGTAAATAAAAATAACAAAATTAATTTAAATTTGACTACCTACATTAATAGGTAACTTTATAATATTTTTAACTACTTCATAATAAAATTTATTTAACATTTTAGTAAACATTTTAAAAGATTCAACTTTATATTCTTGTTTAGGATCTTTTTGTGCATAACTTCTTAAATATATACTATCTTTTAAATATTCTATAGAATATAAATATTCTTTTCAAAAATTATCCAAAATTTGAAGCATTATATTTTTTTTTAATTTAATCAAAATTTTATAACCAAAATATTTTAATTTACTTTTATATATATACATTATATTTTCATATATATAATTTTTTATTTCATACAGTTTTAATTTCTTTAATTTAAAAAAATCATAATTAATATTTAAATCATTACAATATTTTATAAATAAATCATTATTCAAACATACAAATTTAATTATATTATTAACAACTTTTTTAGTAATTTCAAAAATTTTAGAATCAATATTATTTGTATACAAAATTTTATTTCTTATAGAATATATGATTTTTCTTTGATTATTATAAACATCATCATAATCTAAAAGTTGTTTACGTAAATCAAAATTTTTATTTTCAATTTTTCTTTGAGCTTTTTCTATTGATTTATTAATTCAAGGATGTTCTATAGATTCTCCATATTTTATACCCATATTTCTCATAAAAAAAACAATTTTTTTTGAAGTAAATATACGTATCAAATAATCTTCCATAGAAACATAAAATCTTGAAGATCCAGGATCTCCTTGCCTACCAGATCTACCTCTTAATTGATCATCTATACGTCTAGATTCATGTCTTTCAGTACCTATTACATGTAATCCTCCTAAATTAACAACAATATCATGATTTTTTTTTCATATTTTTTTTAAAACATTAATTTTTTCAGAAAAATTTTTTTTATATTTTAATAAAAAAAAATTATTTAAATAATTACCTCCTAAAATTATATCAGTTCCACGACCAGCCATATTAGTAGCTATAGTTATAGAACCTAATTTACCAGCTTGAGAAATTATATTAGCTTCTAACATATGAAATTTAGCATTTAAAACATTATGTTTTATACCACAATTAGATAAAAGAGAAGAATATAATTCAGATTTATCTATAGATAATGTACCAACTAAAACTGGTTGTCCTATTTTATTTCTATACTTTATATCTTCTATAATAGAATTATTTTTTTCCTTTTCAGTTAAATAAATTAAATCAGATAAATCATTACGAATCATTGGTTTATTAGTTGGAATAGATATAGTATCTAAATTATAAATAGTACTAAATTCTAACGACTCAGTAATTGCAGTACCAGTCATACCAGATAATTTTTTATATAAACGAAAATAATTTTGAAATGTTATAGAAGCTAAAGTTTTATTTTCACTTTTAACTTCAACATTTTCTTTTGCTTCTATAGCTTGATGTAAACCATCTGATCATCTTCTATCAGGCATTATTCTTCCAGTATTTTCATCAACAATAATAATATTATTATCTTTTACTAAATAATCTACATTTTTTTTATACAAAAAATGAGCTTTTAAAGAAGATATAACAAAATTAATAACCATAATATTATTAGAAGATACATAATAATTATTACTATTACTAAATATACCTTTTTTAACCAATAAATTTTCTACTTTTATAATACCTCTTTCAGTTAAATAAACATGACGAGATTTTTCATCAACAACAAAATCACCATTACCTTTATAATATTCAGAATCATCTTTATCTTGACGCAATAAATATGGCACAATTTTATTTATTTCATAATATAAAGATAAATTTTCTTCAGTAGATCCAGATATAACTAATGGAGTTCTAGCTTCATCTATTAAAATAGAATCTATTTCATCTAAAATAGCATAATATAATTCTTTTCTCTGAACTTTATCATCTAAAGAAAAAACCATATTATCACGTAAATAATCAAAACCAAATTCATTACTAGTACCATAAGTAATATCAGCTAAATATGATTTTTTTTTTTCAAATAATGACATACCTGATAAATTTAAACCAACACTTAAACCTAAAAAATTAAAAACCTTACCAACATAATATGCATCTCTTTTAGCTAAATAATCATTTACTGTAACTATATGAACACCTCTACCAAATAATGAATTAAAATACGCAGGTAAAGTAGCAGTTATAGTTTTTCCTTCTCCAGTTTTCATTTCAGCAATACAACAATCATTAAGTACTAAAGCACCCATTAATTGAACATCAAAAATATGAATATTTAAAACTCTTTTAATAGCTTCACGTATATTTGCAAAAATTTCTGGTATTAAGTAATCAATATTTTTACTAGATGATAACAATAAATCACGAAATCTATATGTATTAGATAATAATTTTTCATTTCTATAAGATGAAAATTTAAACTCTAAAATATTAATTTTATTAATAATTTTTTTTATGAAAGATATTTTCTCTTTATTTTTATCACCAAAAATATAAGATAATAATTTGTTAAACATAAATAACTATAAATAACAAAAAAATTTGTTATTTATATCACAATATATTAAAATAATTAAACTAATTATAATATATTTAATAAAAAAAAACACTAATGATAAATAAAAAAAAACCAAAATTAATAACAAAAATATTTAACGATAAAAATTTTAATTATAAATTAAAATTTATAATTAAAAAAAGTAAAATAATAAACATTTTAAATAAAAAAATAAAAAAAATATTACCTATAAAAATTAAATTACAATGTAGAATATCAAATTTTACAAAAGAATCAATTTTTATTGAAACATTAAACCCAAACTGAAAAATATATATATATAAAAAAAAAAAAAAAATTATTAATTTAATAAAAAAAACAAAAATAAAATATATACATGTAATAATAAATCCAAATATAAATATTTAATTATTTTTACGCAAAAAATCAGGAATATCTATTTTATTAACACAATCTTTTTTATCAACGTCAATAATATTTTTATTTGATTCAGTATTATTCTTTACAATTTTTCTTTTACTTTTATTAAAAGTATTACTTATAATACTATAATCAAATTTATCATTTAAAAAATTTATTTCTATATTTTTATTAAAACAAATACCTGTAGCTATTAAAGTAACACGTAATTTATCATTCATACTAGAATCTAAAGAAGTTCCTATAACTATAGTAGTATTTTCAGAAGAAAATGAACGTATTGAATTACCAATAATTTCAAATTCCTCTAATTTTAGATCTAATCCAGCAGTTATATTAATTAATATACCTTTAACAGTAGATAAATCAACATCCTCTAACAAAGGACTAGAAATTGCTTTTTTTATAGCATTTAAAGCTCTATTTTGACCATAAGATAAACCAGTACTCATTATAGAACAACCCATCTTAGACATAACAGTACAAATATCAGCAAAATCTACATTTATTAAACTAGGTTTAGTAATCAATTCAGATATACCTTTAACAGCATCTTTCAATATATTATTAACAGAATTAAAAGCATCTAATAAAGAAATATTTTTATTAAAAACTTTTAATAATTTATCATTTGGAATTATTATTAAAGAATCTACAAATTTAGATAATTCACAAATTCCTTTATCAGCAAAAACAATACGTTTTTTACCTTCAAATGAAAAAGGTTTAGTAACTACAGCTACAGTAAGTATTTTTAATTCTTTAGCTATTTTTGCTATAACTGGAGAAGCACCAGTTCCAGTACCTCCACCCATACCAGAAGCAATAAAAATCATATCAGTTTTATCTAAAATAGATTTTAAAATATCTTTATCTTCTTCAGCAGAATTTTTTCCTATTTCAGGATTAGAACCAGCTCCTAAACCTTTAGTAATATTTTTACCTATTTGAATTTTTTTTTTTATAGATACTTTAGATAAAGCTTGTACATCAGTATTTACTACAAAAAAATCAACACCTTTAATATTTTCATTAGACATATAATCAACAGCATTTCCACCACCACCTCCAACACCTATAACTTTTATAATAATATTATTATTTAATTTTATTGAATTAGACATTATATACCCCCATAAATATACACAAAATTATAATTTATATATATTTAATATTAAAAAAATATATATAAATAATTAAAAAAATAATTATATAATATATTTTATATAATTAATATAAAATTAAGAATATAAAATTTTTTTTATTAAATTATCAAAATTAATACCAATATATTTAGCAGCTAATGGTACTAAACTAGTATGTGTCATACCAGGAATAGTATTTATTTCTAAAAATCAAAATTTATCATTTTTATCTAATAAAAAATCTATTCTACCATAACCTTTACAACCCAAAAATTTTCATATATCTCAAGAAATATCCATTATAGATTTTTCTAAATTTTTATTTAATTTATCAGTAAAAAAATATTCTATATCTTTACAAAAATATTTAGAATTAAAATCATAAAAATTATTTTTATATTTAATTTTAATAGAAGGTAAAATATCATCAGAAACTATACCAACAGTATATTCATCACCATAAATATATTTTTCTATTAAAACATTACCAAAATCACTAAAACATTTATTCAAAATAAATTTTAATTCAATAATATTTTTAACTAAATTAATACCAATACTAGAACCTTGATCATTTGGTTTTATTAATAAAGGAAAACCTAATTTTGAAATAATTTTATCACAAAAAAAATCATCAAAATAACCTAAAGGACAAACTTTAAAAAAATTACCTTTATTTATATAAAAATCAGGTATAACATTTATACCAAAACTTTTTAAAAATTTTTTAGTTCTATATTTATCTATAGAAATAGAAGAAGCAAATATACCACTACCAGTATAAGGAATATTTAAAAATTCTAATAAACCTTGTATAGTACCATCCTCACCATTTTTACCATGTAAAGAAATAAAAACTTTATCAAATTTATTTTTTAAAAATAATTCCATAGAAAAATATTTCATATCAATAGGATAAACATCAAAACCCATATTCAAAAGAGATCTCAAAACAGAAAAACCAGATTTTATTGAAATATTTCTTTCACTAGAATTTCCACCAAAAAAAATAGCTACCTTTTTTATTTTCATAAAATAATTCTAAATTATAGAATACTTTAATATTAATTTATATAAAAATAAATCAACATTTCCAGCACCTTGAAAAACAATAACATCATTTTTACACATTATATAAAATAAATATTCAATTAAATTTTTATTATTTAAATAAATACAATTCACATAACCATAAGTATCATATATACTTGATATTATATTATTACTATTTACTTTTATATTAAAATTATTTTTTTCATTAACATCATAAATATCCAATAATAATAATATATCTATATTAGATAAAACATTAATAAAATCAACAAATAAATTTTTTGTTCTACTTAACCTATGAGGTTGAAAAACAACAACTATTCTTCTATTTAATCACGAATTACGAATAGAATTAACATTAAATTTTAATTCAGTAGGATGATGACCATAATCTAATATTAATACTATATTTTTATAAATATTATTTTTATAAAAAAAATTATATTTACCAATAAATTCAGATCTACGATTAACACCTTTAAAATTATTTAAAGATTTTTGTAAATTAATATTATTATTTTTTTTTAAATTTTTTAATAAACAAATAGATGCAACAGAATTCAAAACATTATGTTTACCAAAAAAATTTAAATATAAATTATACTTAAAATTATTTTTTTTTAAAAACAAAGAAAAAAAACTCTTATTTTTCTTTTGTAAAAAATTTAAAATTCTAAAATCAGAATTAATATTAAAACCATAAGTTATTATTTTACATTGAAATAAATTATTATTTAATATTTTTTTTATTATTGGATTATCAATACAAGCAATAATAAAACCATAAAAAGGAATACATTTAAGAAACTTTACAAAATATAAAATTAATTTATTAATATCATTATTATAATTATTTAAATGATCATTATCTATGTTTGTTAAAACAACTATTGTTGGACGTAATTTCAAAAAAATTCTATCACTTTCATCTAATTCTAATAAAAAATATTTACTATCACTTAAATAAATATATGAATTTATTGATTTTATATTTCCTCCATTAATACAATTAATTTTTATATCATTATAAAATAATAAATCAAATATTAATGCAGTAGTAGTAGTTTTACCATGACTACCTACAACAACAATTGAATAATATCATTTTATTAATTCATTTAACATATCAATTCTTCTAATTAAATAAATATTATAAAACTTAGCAGAAATAATTTCAGAATTATTAATATCTATAGCAGAAGAATAAACAACTAAATTAGTATTTATAACATTTTTTTTAGAATGATAATTATAAAATTTTATTCCTAAAGAAATTAAATTTTTAACTCTATCATTTAATTTTATATCAGAACCAGTAACTTTATAACCAGATAAAACTAAAAACTCAGCAATACCTGACATTCCATTACCACCTATACCTACAAAATGAATAATAAATTTTTTTTTATCAATATTAAAAAAAATATTATTTTTTAATAAATCATTATTATTTAATAACATATTATTATTTAAAAATTATAAATTTCATTAATAAATTTTTTATTTGAATTTTTTATACTATTTAAATAAGAAATATTTGCCATTTTAAATAATTTCTTCCTATTTAAATTCAAAATAATACTTAATAAAGTATCAACATTTAAATTATTTTCATCAATAATAAAAGCAGATCCAATATCAACTAAAAATTTAGCATTAAAATATTGATGTTTATCTTTATGAACATAAGGTATAAATATAGCTGGTAAACCTATAGTACTTACTTCACTAACAGTTAGTGCACCAGATCTACTAATAACTATATCAGCCCAATAATATGCCTCATCAATTTTTTCTATAAAATTAACTACATGATAATATTTATTTTTAATATTACCTATAATATTTTTATAATTTAAAAAACCAACTTGGTGTAAAAAAATAAAATTTCCATAACAAAGTTTTTTAACTAAATTAAATATAACCTTATTAATTATATAAGAACCTTGACTACCACCTAATATTAAAATATTTATAGGACCATTACGAAACAAAAATCTCTTTTTAGGATTAGGTATAGATAATATTTCATCTCTAATTGGATTTCCAACTGTTTTAACTAAATTTGAAGAAAAAGTATTAGGAAAAGCTTGAACTACTTTATTAGATATATAGTATAAATATTTATTTGATAAACCAACAACAGAATTCTGTTCATGTATCATAGTTGGAATACGACATAATCAAGAAGAAAATATACCACAAAAAGATATATATCCCCCAAAACCTAATACTAAATCAGGTTTTCACTTTTTTATTTTAAAATAAAGTAAAAAAATACTTTTAATAAAAAAATATATATTTTTAAAAATATTTAAAAAATTAAATTTTAAAAAATTAGGTATTGATACAAAATCAATATCAATATTATATTTAGGAACTATTAAAGACTCTAATCTATCATAACTACCTAATCATTTAATTTTACAACCATTTTTCTTTAAATATTTAGATATAACAACTCCAGGAAATATATGTCCTCCAGTACCACCAGTAATAACCATTAAACGATTTATTTTCATAAAAAATAAAATTTACTTAACCATACTTCTTTGATAAAAATATAAATTTTTTACCTCTATCTTTATAATTACTAAATTGATCTAAACTAGAACATCCAGGAGACAATAACACTATATCACCACTTTTAACTAAATTAGAAATATAAATAACTAAATTAGATAAATCAACAAATTTTATTGAAATATCAGGAATAAGATTATATAAATAATCTCTACTTTTACCAAAACAACATATATATAACCTTTTCTTTAAAACTAATAAATACGGTTTTAAATAATATTCAAAATCAACCATTTTACTATCCCCACCCAATAATAATCATATAAAACCTTTTACATTACATAAACATTTTAATGCAGAAATAGTACTTCCAATATTAGTAGACTTAGAATCATTAATCCATAAAACACCATTTTTATTATGAACAATAGAAAATCTATGTTCTAAACCTTTAAATATCATTATATTATGTATAACAATATCATCAGGTATATTCAATATATTAGATATAGATAAAACAACTAAAAAATTTAAATAATTATAAAAACCTTTTAAAAAAATATCTTTAACATTTATTAATTTTTTATCATAACTACTTAAAAAAATATTTTTTTTATAAAAATCTATAAAATAATCTGCTTTATTAACACCAAAAGTAATAATTTTTTTTTTAGAAAAAAAATTATGATTAATAAGATATTTATCTTGACAATTAATTATACAATATTTAGAATTATTAAAAATATTTAATTTAACAAAAATATAATCTTTAAATCCATTAGGATATCTATCTAAATGATCACAAGTAATATTTAATATACAAGAACACAAAGATTTTAAAGAAAAAACATATTCTAATTGAAAACTAGAAAGTTCTAAAATATATAAATCACTATTTTTATTTAATATATTTAAAACAGGTATACCAATATTACCTCCTAAAGAAACATTTAAACCATACATTTTACATATATTAAACAACAATGAAACTACAGTACTCTTACCATTAGTACCAGTAATTGCAATAATAGAAGAATCTACTTCTCTACAAAATATTTCTATATCATTAATAATTTCTATACCTTTATTTTTAGCTCTTACAATTAAATCATTATTATAATTAATTCCAGGACTAATTATAATTAAATCAGAATTTAAAATTCAATATTCATCAAAAATACCAAATTTATATTCTATACCATCTGGTATTAAAGAAATATCTATATAATTATTATCCATCAATTTAGGATAAATACCTAAAGATAAAAAAAAATTAACACATGATAAACCAGTAATACCTGCACCTAATATAACAATATTTTTACCATCATAAATAGACATTATTTAATCCTAAAAATACTAAACAAGATAAAAAAAAAGAAAAAAAAGAAATAACTCAAAAATAAATTACAATAGTAATTTCACTATATCCTAATAACTCATAATGATGATGTATAGGAGACATCATAAATATTCTTATTTTAAATAATTTAAAAAATATTATTTGAAATAAAACAGATAAAAATTCTATAAAAAACAAATAACCAACTAATATAAAATATAATTCTTTATTTAATAATATAAACATCATAGATATCAAAGATCCTAAAGATAAAGATCCAACATCACCTAAAAAAATTTTAGCAGGACTAAAATTTAATAATAAAAAAGATAATAAAGAACCAAATAATATACTATTTATTAAAATTAAATCTTTAGCATAATAAATATATTTAATATTTAATAAAAAACTTAAATAAAAATTAGAACTGCAAATAGAAACTAAAATTAAAAATAATATAACCAATATTAATGGAAATAATACTAAACCATCTAATCCATCAGTAAAATTAACAGCATTAATACCACAAACTAATAAAAAATACCATAAAAAAAAATAATAATATTTTATATTAATTATTTTTTTAAAAAAATTAAAAATTAAATCATTACTATAATTAATTTTAAAATTTAACAAAAAAAATATAAATAAAATAGAAATTAATGATTGTAATAAATATTTATAAAATATAGATAAACCATCAGAATTTTTTTTATAAACTTTTAAAAAATCATCTAAAAAACCAATAAAAACATTAAAAATAAAAAATAAAATTAATATAAATATATTAATATCAATTCAATTAACAAAAATAAAAGACGTTAATAAAAAAGAAAAAATTATTATTAAACCACCCATTATAGGTATATTAGATTTATTAAAATTATTTTTTAAATTTAAATCACGAACATTATGATAAATTTTATTTTTATTTAAAAAAAACAAAAAATATTTACCAAAAAAATAGGAAAAAAAAAATGATAAAAAAAAAGATAATAAAATACGAATAAATAAAGTACATTTAATAAAATTTAAAAACATAAAATTTTATCCCAATTTATAAAAAATTTAATATTTTATCCATAAAAAAATTACGAGAACCTTTTATTAATAAAGTAACTTTATCATAAATCATTAATATTTTTTTTATATTCATTATTAAATTAAAAAAATTATTACAATGAATACCTATTAAACTATATTTACTAATATAAAAACTATATTTACCTATACTTAATACTTTATTTATAAAAAATTTTTTCTTAATTAATAAACCTATTTTAGTATGATAATAAATTGACATAAAATCTAATTCAGACATATCGGAAATAACTAAAACCTTATATCCTAAACATTTATTTAAAAAATATAAACTATAATATAATGATCTAGGATTTGAATTATAAGTATCGTCTAAAATAATTTTATTTTTATTCATAAAAATAGGATATAATCTACCTTTTATTGGTAAACAACTTTCTAAACCTGTTTTAATATCTTTTAAAGAAATATTCAAAGAAAGAGAAAAACAAACAGATGCTAAAGCATTTAAAATATTATGAATTCCTAAAAGTTTAAAAAAAATTTTTATTTTACCAATATAAGTATTTAAAATAAAATAACTATAAAATAAACTTAATTTAATATCAGAAGCATATACATGAACATTTTTATTAAAAAAAAGAGAAAAAAAAATTATTTTTTTATTAAATAAATACTTTTTTCAATAATAAAAATAATAATGATTAAAATTAACTATAGCTATACCATAGTATTTTAAATACTTAAAAATTTTTCCTTTACATAAAATAATATTTTTAATATTTTTAAAACCAGACAAATGAGAAACAGATATATTATTAATACAAGATATATCCGGTTTAACAATATTAGATAAATAATCTATATCATTAATACTATTAGCACCAAATTCTAATACAGCATATTTATAATTACTATTATATAATTTTAATAAAGAAATTGGTGCACCAAATTCATTATTAAAATTACCATAAGTAAATAAAACCTTTCCATATTGTTTTAATATATTTACAGTTATTTCTTTAACAGAAGTTTTTCCTGTACTACCAGTTACAGATAATATTTTAGTATAACTATTATTTCTTAATCAAAAAGAAATTTTATTTAAAGCTAATTTTACATTAGACACTATTAATTGAGAAATATTTACATTAATAATAAAATTATTAAGTATAGCTAAAGCACCATTTTTAATAGCACTATAACATAAAAAATTTATATCATATTTATTATTTCTTTTTATTATAATAAACAAAGAATTTCTTATATTTTTTTTACGAGTATCAGTAGAAATATTAAAAATATATAAATTATCACCAATTAATTTAGCATTTACAATATATGCTATATCTAACAAACTTAAATATTTCATATCTTATATTCCCAACAATTTAGAAACTAAAATTCTATCAGAATATTTTATTCTATTATTTAATATTATTTGAAAATTTTCATGACCTTTACCAGTTATTAATATAACATCATTATAACTAGCACTTTCTAAAGCAAATTTAATTGCTAATATACGATTTAAAATAATATAAACATTACTAAAATCACATATACCTGATTTTATATCTTTTAAAATAGAAATTTCATTTTCAAAATAAGTATCATCATTTGTAATTATAACTATATCAGAATATTTTTTAGCTATTTTACCCATAATAGGTCTTTTATTTCTATCCCTATTACCAGTACAACCAAAAACACACCATAATTTATTTCTACAAAATTTTTTAGATTCTATTAAAATATTTTTTAAAGCATCAGGAGTATGAGCATAATCTACAATAACTAAAGGTTTATTTTTTTTATAAAAAAATTCCATACGTCCTTCAGGTAAAACTAAATATTTACTATAATAAATTAAATCTTTAAAATTAAAACCTAAAGATAATAAAGAAGTAAAACTTAATAAAATATTCATAATATTATAAAAACCTAATATAAAAATTTTTAATACCCCATTACCTCAATAAGAATTAAAATATATTTTTTTTAAAAAACCAAAAAATTTAATTTTTGAAACATAAATTCATCTTCTACTAAAATATACATATTTTTTTTTACTTATAGTTACTGGAATAACTTTATCTTTAGATAATTTTTTAAATCAATTAAATCCAACTTTATCATCTATATTAATAATTAAATTATTAATATTATATTCAGAAAATAATTTTCATTTAGATAATTCATAATTTTTTATATTCAAATGATAATCCAAATGATCAATACTTAAATTAGTAAAAATAGCAGAAGAAAAAAATAAAGAACTAACTCTATATTGTTGTAATGCATGAGAAGAAACTTCAATAGAAACAAAATCAACATTTTTATCACAACACAATTTTAAATAATTTTGAATTTCTAAACAAGAACAAGTAGTATTTAAAGAATAATTTAAATTACCATAAAAACCATTACCTAAAGTACTTAAAACAAAACTATTATAACCTAATAAATTTAATCATTGAGCACTTATATAAACTACAGTACTTTTACCATTAGTACCAGTAACAGCAGATAATAATAATTTTTTACTCGGATTATTATAAAATTTACTAACTATTTTAGGTAAAAAAAAATTTATTTTATATAAACAAAATACATACATATTATATACATCACTAAAATAATAATACGATTTACTAATATTTGAATAAGTCAAAATAGATATAGCACCATTTAAAATAGCATGAAAAATATAATTTTTACCATCAAATTTATTACCCTTTAAAGCTACAAATAAATCACCTTTTTTAACAAGCCTACTATCAATTTTAATATTATATATATATATAATAGGAAAATCATTAAAAAAAAAATAATCAGATAATAACTCATGTAAAATATACACTTTTAAAATATTTCCAAATTTTAATATTAATTAAAAAAAATAAAAAAAAACTAAATTTTCACAGCAACTCTTAATATAGCACTTCTAATTCTATTATTATCTTTAATTTCTTTAATAGAAGGTTTAAATTTACCTATATTATACATTTTAATAGGATATAAAACTTTAATTTGATCATTATTTAAAGGAACACCAGGTAATAATAAATTATTTATATTAGATTTACTTCTAATAAAATTCTTAACTATTCTATCCTCTAAAGAATGAAAACTTATTACTACTAATCTACCTTGACTAGATAATAAATCATAAGCTTCATTCAAACCTTTTGATAACATATATAACTCATTATTAATAAAAATACGTATAGACTGAAAAATCTTAGCTTGATATTTAAAAATTTTTTTTCTTTTTATAACAGATTTTATAATTTTAGACAAATCTGTAGTCGTTTTAATAGGATTAAAAATTCTATTTTTTACAATAATATTTGCTATTTTAAAAGAATAACGATACTCTTCACCAAAATTTCTTATAACTCTATAAATTTCATTTTTACTAGCATAATTAATTCATTTTCTAGCAGAAATACCTAAATTTTGATTCATACGCATATCTAAAGGACCTTTTCTTAAAAAAGAAAAACCTCTTTTTGGATTATCTAATTGATGAGAAGATATACCTAAATCAAAAACTATTCCATTAACTTTTTTTAATAAAGAATAATTACTAATATATTTTTTCATATTAGAAAAATTATCATTTATAATAGTAAATCTTTTATCAACTATTTTTTTACCTATTAAAAAAGATTCAGGATCTAAATCAAAAGAAAACAATCTACCTCTAGAATTTAATTTATTTAAAATCTTCAAAGAAAAACCACCACATCCAAAAGTACAATCTATATAAATACCATTTTCTTTAATATCTAAATATTTATCTACACAATTTAAAAAAGCAGGAGAATGTCTTTTTATCATAAAAAAAATAAAACTATATAATTAAAAATTTATAATAAATAATATATTTATATTAAATTAAATAATAAATTTTGTACATATAATAAATATATTTTATATAATATATATTATTAATTAACTTAAAATAAAATAAATGAAAAAAAAAATTATTATTGCTAATTGAAAATTAAATGGTAATAGAAAATTTATAAAAAAATATATAAAAAAAATAAAAAACATAAAAAATAATTCTCACATAGAAATATCAATATCACCACCAATACCATATCTATGATTCACATATCTATTAATAAAAAATACTAAAATAAGTATAACATCACAAAATATAGATATAAATATTTCTGGTCCATTTACAGGAGATATATCAGGAAAAAACTTAAAAGACATAAATGTAAAATATGTAATAATAGGACATTCTGAAAGAAAAAAATATCATTTTGAAAACAAAATAATAATTCTAAAAAAAATAATAACATCAAAAAAATCAAATATTATTCCTATAATATGTATAGGTGAAAATATAAAAGAATACATACAAAAAAAAAGTATAAAAATATGTAAAAAACAAATTAAATACATAATTAAAAATACAAATATAAATATTTTTAATAAAACAATTATTGCATACGAACCTATATGAGCAATAGGTACAGGAAAAAATGCTAATATTAAACATATAAATAAAATACATAATTTTATAAAAAAATATATAAAAAAAAAAACAAAAAAAAAAATAAAAAACATGAAAATAATTTATGGAGGTTCTGTAAATAATAAAAATTCTCATAAAATTATTTCACAAAAAAATGTTGATGGATTATTAATAGGAAAATCTTCTTTAAACATAAAAGAATTCAAAAAAATATTAAATACAATTTAAAAAAAAATTATTATAAAAATATGAAAAAAATTTTTAAAATTTACGGTCCTACACCTTTAAGTGGAGAAATTAAAATTTCAGGATCAAAAAATGCAGCACTACCAATATTATTTGCATCTTTATTAACTAATGAAGACATAAAAATAAAAAATATACCTAATTTAAAAGATATAAAAATAACTTTACTCTTATTTAAAAAAATAGGAGTAAAAATAAAAAAATCAAATAATACTATATTTTTAAATTCAAAAAATATATTTTACAAACCATTAACAAATAAATTAATAAAAAAAATAAGAGCATCAATATGATTATTAAGCCCAATATTAGTAAGATTTAAAAAAATAACTTTAAGTACTCCTGGAGGATGTAAAATAGGAAATAGACCTATAGATATACATTTATATGTTTTAAAACGTTTAGGAATTAAAATAAAAAAAAATAAAAATTTTATAAAAGCAAAAATAAATAAAAATATATTAAATTCAAATATAATAAAATTACCAAAAATAAGTGTTGGAGCAACAATAACACTAATATTAGCAGTAATACTAAAAACAGGTTTAACAATAATTAAAAATCCAGCAAAAGAACCAGAAATTATAGATACAATAAATTTTTTAAATAATATAGGATCAAAAATACATATAGATAAAAAAAAAAATATTATTAAAATAATAGGAGTAAAAAAACTGACTGGTGGAACATACAAAATTATACCAGATAGAATAGAAACAGGAACATTTTTAATTTCAGCAATAATATCCAAAAAAAAAATAACTTGTTATAATACTAATTCAAAACTATTATCATCAATAATAAAAAAATTAAAAATGTGCGGAGCTAAAATTAAAAAAGGTAATGATTTTATTACTCTAAATATGAATAATAAAAAACCAAAATCTATAAATATAGAAACATCACCATATCCTGGAATTCCAACAGATATACAACCAATATTTACATTATTAAATAGTATTTCTATAGGTAAAAGTACAATAAAAGAAAATATATTTAAAAATAGATTTTCTCATGTTAATGAATTAATTAAAATGGGAGCTAAAATAAAAATAAAAAATAACAAAATAATTTGTAACGGAGTAAATGAAATTTTTGGATCAAAAATAACAGCAAAAGATTTAAGATGTTCAATAACATTAGTATTAGCAGGATGTATAGCAAATGGAATAACAATAATAAAATCTATTAAACATATATATAGAGGTTACGAAAATATAGAAAAAAAACTAAAAACAATAGGTGCTAAAATAAAAAAAATATAATTATATAAAATTTATTCATAAAAATAAATAATTAACTTTTTTAATTTATTTAAAATATAAATATAAAAATTTTTATATTTAAAAATTTATTTTACTAAAACGTTTTCTGAAATTATCTATTCTTCCTTTAGAAGAAGAAATTTTTTGTTTACCAGTATAAAAAACATGACATTTATAACAAACATCAATATTAAAATTTTTTTTTAAAGTAGAAAATATATTTATTATATTTCCACATGAACAAACAATACTTAAAGAATAAATTTTAGGATGTATTTTTTTTTTCATATAATTAATCTCTATTTAAAAAAAACTAACATAAATTATATTATAACATGTTTATACTAAAAATTATATTACCAATAAAAAACTTAAATACATTACTATATAGTATAAAAAAAATTAAAAAAAAAAAAATTGGATGCAGAGTATTAATTCCTTTAAAAAAAAAAAAAATTATAGGTATAATAAAAAGTATACATAAAAAAAATATATATAATAAAAAATTTAAAATAAAAAAAATAATTAAAATTATAGATAACAAACCTTTATTTACAAAAAATTTATGAAAAATGTTACATATTGCTTCAAAATATTATTATTATCCTTTAGGTAAAATACTAATTTCAATATTACCAAAAATACAAAAAAAAAATATATATATTAAAAAATATATAAAAAAAAATAAAAAAAAACTTATAAATATAAATAAAAAAAAATATTTAAAAACTATAAATAAAATAAATAAAAAAAAATTTAAAATATGATTATTAATACTAAATTATAAAGAAAATATAAATATATATGTATATTTTATAAAAAAATACATATCAAAAAAAAATCAAATACTTATTCTAACTCCAAAATTAAAATATATACATAAAATAAAAAAATATATAGATAAACACATAAACATAAACAGTAAAATAATAACTTCTAAAATAAAAAAAAAATATTTAATATGAAAATTAATAAAAAAAAAACATATAAATTTAGTAATAGGAACAAGATCATCAATATTTATGCCTTTTAAAAAATTAAAATTAATAATTATAGACAATGAACATAGTGAATTATATAAAGAAAATAAAGGATGATTATATAACGCAAAAAAACTAGCTTTAATAAGAGCTAAAATAGAAAATATACCTATAATATTAAGTTCATCAACTCCATCATTAAACAGTTTATATAAAGCAAAAATAAAAAAATACAAAATATTAAAAATAAAAAAAAAAAAAAAAAATATTAATTATAAAATTATTAATAATATTAATAATAAATACCCAATAAATAATTATATTTTATATAAAATAGAAAAAAAAATAAAAAAAAATAAAAAAATATTAATTTATAATAACCAAAAAGGATATTCATTTATTATATGTAATAATTGTAAATCAATTTTAAAATGTAATTTTTGTAAAAAAAAATATATTTTTTATAAAAAAAAAAATAAGCTGAAATGTATTTCATGTAAAATAAAAAAAAAATATATACATTTTTGTATAAAATGTAAAAAAAAATTATCAACAATAGGATTAGGAATAGAAAAAATAGAAGAAAATATAAAAAAATTTTTTCCAAAAAAATATATAAAAATTATAAAAAAATATAAAAAAAATAATAAAAACATAATAATATCAAATGATAAAATATTAAAATTTAAAAAAATAAAAAATTTAAATTTAATAATTTTTTTAAATATAGATTATATTTTTTTTTCAAAAAATTATAGATCAATAGAAAAATTTATAATTAAATATACATTATTAATAAATAAAATAAATTTATTAAACAAAAAAAAAAAATATATAATTATTCAAACTAATTATCCAAACCATTATATTTGAAACAATTTAATAAATAATAATTATGAAAAAAATATGTATAATTTAATAAAAGAAAGAAAAATAATAAATTATCCTCCATATATAAATGAATATTCAATATTAATTATAAACAAAAATATAAATTATATATATAATATATATAAAATAATAAAAAAATACATAAAAAAAAAAAAAATTAAAATTAAAATTTTTAAACCTATAATTATAAAAAAATATATTAATAATAATAATAAATTAAAAATACTTTTACAAAGTAAACACCATTATTTAATAATAAAATTAATTAAAAAAATAAAAAAAAAAATACCTAATTCAATAAATTGAAAATTAGATATAAATAATATATAATTAAAAATTATTTTTAATACTATATTAAATAACTAAAAACATTGCACAAATGAAGGTATACAAGCAATACTAGTAACTTGTTTAATTAAACCTCCAGGAAATAATTTATATAAAAATAAACTATCAAATTTATAATTATTAAAATAAACATTTTTATTTAAAAAAATAATTAAATTCCTTATATTAGGAATATTACCATTTTTAAAATAAAAAAATCTAAAATAATAAATTATTTTTCAATGTATATAATTTAATTTTATACCATATTTAGATGCTATACTTATAGCTATACTTTTATTTCAAAATTTTCTTTTCATAATAACTAAAATAAATATTTAATATTTTAAATACTAAAAAATATGCCAGAATTACCAGAAGTAGAAATAATAAAAAAAGATTTATTAATTCATTGTTTAAATAAAAAAATAAAAAAAATTAATATATACATAAAAAAATTAAAATATAAAATTCCTAAAGAAATAAAAAAAATAAAAAACCAAAAAATCTTAAAAATTAAAAGATATTCTAAATTTTTAATAATAAAAATATATATAGGATATATATTAATACATTTAGGTATGTCAGGAAATATATTAATAACAAATAAAAAAAAAATAAAAAAACATGATCATATAATAATAATATTAGATAATAATAAAATTATAAAATATAATGATATAAGAAAATTTGGTTTTGTATTATGATATAATTCAAAAAAAAAAATAAAAAAATTAATAAATAAACTTGGTCCAGAACCATTAACTAAAAATTTCAATGAAAAATATTTATATAAAATAATTTTAAAAAAAAATATATGTATACATAATTTAATTACTAACAATAAAATTGTTTCTGGTATAGGTAATATATATGCAAATGAAAGCTTATTTTTATCTAAAATAAAACCACAAAGAAAATCTAATTCTTTAAATTATAAAGAAACAAAAATACTAGTCAAAAACATAAAAAAAATATTAAAAAAATCCATATTTTATAAAGGAACAATAATAAGAAATCATAAAAATATAAATAAAAATTATGGATTTTTTAAAAATAAACTAAATATATATAGAAAATTAAATAAACCATGTTCAATATGTAAAAATAAAATAAAAAAAATAAAAAAATACGGAAGAAGTTTATATTTTTGTAAAAAATGTCAAATATAAAAATATTTATAATACAAACTTACTTAAATCTTCATTTATAACTAAATTTTCTAATTGAGACTTAACATATTTAGAATCAATAGAAATTGATTTACCATAATATTCTGTAGCATTATATGATATATCTTCCATTAATTTTTCTAAAACAGTATGTAATCTTCTTGCACCAATATTTTCAGTTGCTTCATTAATTTTCCATGCAATATCAGCCAAACATTTTATACCATCATCAGTAAATATAATATTTACTCCTTCTACACTTAATAATTCCTTATATTGAGAAGTAATAGATATATTAGGTTCTATTAATATTCTTCTAAAATCACTTGAATTTAATGCTTTTAACTCAACTTTAATAGGCAATCTTCCTTGTAATTCAGGAATTAAATCTGAAGGACTACAAACCTGAAATGCACCAGAAGCAATAAATAAAATATAATCAGTTTTTACAACACCATATTTTGTAGAAACAGTACAACCTTCTACAAGAGGTAATAAATCCCTTTGAACACCCTCTCTAGATATACCTGCATCTGATGATTCTCCTCTTTTACAAACTTTATCAATTTCATCAATAAAAACTATACCTTGTTGTTCAACTAAATCTATAGCTTTACGTTTTAAATCATCAATATTAATTAATTTTGTTGATTCCTCCTCAATTAATAAATTTATTGCATCCTTAATTTTTAATTTACGTATTCTTTTTTTTTGGCCACTTAAATTTTGAAAAATAGATTGTAATTGATTAGTCATTTCTTCCATACCAGGAGGAGACATAATTTCAATACCTAAAGTAGGAATAGAAATATTAATTTCTATACTTTTATTATCTAATTCACCATTACGTAATTTAATTAATAAAGAATTACGCATAACTTCATATTGAGATAAATTATCTTTATTACTACTAAGTTCTTTATTTATATTAGGTAATAAAACATCTAAAATACGTTCCTCAGCTAATTTTTTAGCTTTACAAACATTTGTCTTTAAAACTTGAATTTTAATCATTTTAACAGCATAATCAACTAAATCTCTAATTATAGAATCAACTTCTTTACCAACATAACCAACTTCAGTAAATTTAGTAGCTTCAACTTTTATAAAAGGTGAATTACTTAATTTAGCTAAACGTCTAGCAATTTCAGTTTTACCTACACCAGTAGGACCTATCATTAAAATATTTTTAGGTGTAATTTCATTACGAAAATCTTCATTTAATTGAATTCTACGCCACCTATTTCTTAAAGCTATAGCTACAGCTTTTTTAGCATTATCTTGACCAATTATAAATTTATCTAATTCATTTACAATATCTTGAGGTGTCATTTCAATATACATATAATATCCTTTAAATTTTTTTAATAAAATAATTCTTCTATAGTAAAAAAATGATTAGTATATAAACATATATCAGCAGATATAGTTAAAGATTTTTTTACTATACAACGAGCATCTAAATCAGTATTTTCTAATAAAGCTTTAGCAGAAGCCATAGCATAAGGACCACCACTACCAATAGCTATTAAATCATCTTCTGGTTTAATTACATCACCACTACCAGTAATAATTAAAGAATGTTTCATATCAGCAATTGCTAATAATGCTTCTAATTTTCTTAAAGCACGATCATTTCTTCAATCTTTAGCTAACTCAACAGCAGATTTCATAACATGTCCTTGATACATTTCTAATTTTTTCTCAAAACATTCAAACAAAGTAAATGCATCTGATGTACCACCTGCAAAACCTGCAAGAATTTTATTAAAATAAAGTTTACGTACTTTTTGTACATTACTTTTAATAATAATATTACCAAAAGTTGCTTGACCGTCACCACCCATAACAACTAAATTATTTTTTCTAACACTTAATATTGTAGTCACAAATAACCCATAAATAATTATTCTAATATAATTAAAAATAAATAAATAAAAAATTAATCACCTTTTAACATAAATCTTAATTTGATCATAGCATTTTTCTCTAATTGACGAATTCTTTCAGTAGAAACACAATAATAACTAGCTAATTTTTTTAAAGTATATTTTTTTTTATTCATTAATCATCTAGAAATAATAATATGTTTACTTCTTTTGTCTAAATAATTTAATGCATTATTTAATTTTTTTAAAATATATTTATTTCAATTTAATTTTTCCAAATTATAAGTAAAATCATAACTATTTAATTTTAAAAAAGAAAAAAAATATTTACAATAATGAGAATATTCTTCAGGAAAATTAATAGATATATCTTTAGAAAACATTCTAGATTCCATTTCACGAACATCTCTCTTAGAAACATTAAATTTACGTGAAATTAATTTAATTTCATTATTATTAAATCAACCAACTTGCTTTTTAATTTTTCTTAAATTAAAAAATAATTTACGTTGAGATTTAGTAGTAGCAATCTTAACTATTTTTCAATTTTTTAAAATAAATTCATGTATCTCAGCTTTAATTCAATAAATAGCAAAAGAAATCAATCTTACTCCAAAAAAAGGATTAAATTTATTTATTGCTTTCATTAAACCAATATTACCTTCTTGAATTAAATCTGCTTGAGGTAAACCATAACCAGAATAATTTTTAGCTATATAAACAACAAATTTCAAATGAAAAAAAATCAGTTTTTTTACAGCAGTCAAATCTCCACAATAATAAAATCTACCTACCAATTTATGTTCATTTTCTAAAGATAATAATGGTCAAGAATTAACCATATATATATAAGAATTTAAACTTCCTAAATTAAATATTTTAAAATCAGAAAAATTATTTACCATAAATATAATTACCATTTATTTAAAAAAAAAATATATTTTAAATTAAAAAAAAACTATAAATTAAGCTAATAATAACATTACAAAATTAATATTTAAATAGATTAAATAAAAAAAAATTAAATATATTAAATTGAAAAATAAAAAAAAAAAAATAAAACTTTTATTATAGTATAATATAATTAAAAAAAAATAAATAAAAATTTATGACAAAAAAAAATTATATAAAAATAATTTCTGGAAAATTAAAAGGAATGAAAATATATTTTTCTAAAAATAAATGTATAAAACCAACATTAAATACAATAAGAGAAAAATTATTTAATTGATTAAATTTTAATATAAAAAACAAAAAATGTTTAGATTGTTTTTCAGGAAGTGGAGCATTAAGTTTAGAATCTATATCAAGATCAGCAAAACATGTAACTATATTAGAAAAAAATTATAAAGCATTTAAAAATATAAAAAAAAATTTCAATAAAATAAAAAAAAAAAAATATAATATTATAAATACAAATTTAATATCATGATTAAAAAAAATAAAAAAAAAGTTTTTTGATATAATATTTATAGATCCACCTTATAAAAGTAATTTAGTAAATAAAACTATTAAAATAATAGAAAAAAATAATATTACTAAAAAAAACTCATATATATATATAGAAACAAAAAAAAAATATAATATACATATACCAAAAAAATGAATTATATATAAAAAATATATAAAAAGTACAAATAAATATATTTTACTTAAAAAAAAAATTAATTAATAAATATTTCTAAACATTCATCTAAAAATAATATTCCATAATCAGTCAAAATAAATTCATCTTTTTTTTTTTTGAAATAAATTAAAAAATTTTTATCTATTGCTAACAATATATTTTTTTTTATTTTTTTATAATTTATTCCAGTATAAAAACTAAATTCTGAATAAGAAAAAGGTATTAACAACCTTAATCTACATATAAAATAATCAATTATTATATCATTAGTATTAATTTTTTTTTTATAATATATATATAAACCATTAATATATTTTTTTAAACTTAAATTTTTTTTTATACGATAAACACTAAAATTATTTAATAAAGTAATTTTACTATATGAACCACAACCTAAACCTATATAATCACCAAATTCTCAATAATTTACATTATGAGAACAATAATTATATTTATTTTTTACATAAGAAGATAATTCATATTGAAAATAACCATTTTTAATTAAAAATTCTTTACCTAAAAAATACATATCTTCAACTTCTTTTTTAGAAGGTAAATTAAGTGGTAAAAAACTATAATAATAAGAATATTTTTTAATATCTAATTGATATCAAGACAAATGAAATATATTATTATCAACAACATATTTCAAATCATTTAAAACACTACAAATATTTTGACCAGGTAAACCATAAATTAAATCTATATTAAAATTTTTATAACCAGCAATAAATATATTTTTAATAAATTTATTAATATCATATATATTATATTTTCTACCAATAATACCTAAAACATTATTATCAAAACTTTGAATACCTACAGAAATACGATTTATACCTATCTTAGGATAAAAAATAATTTTCTTAATTTCATTAAATGAAATATTTGATTCTATAGTTATTTCCATATTTTTTTTAATAGGAAAATATAAAAATATTTTATTTAATAAAAATTGAATATTTTTAATACTTAATAAACTAGGAGTTCCACCACCAATATAAATACTATGAATATATCTATTATCATTTTTAAAAGAAAAATTTTTTTTTAAATCAAAAATTAAATTTAAAATATATTTTTTTATTAAATTATTATTATTAAAGTATTTATAACTTAAAAAAGAACAATATGGACATTTTTTATCACATCAAGGTATATGTATATATAAACTAATAGGTATCATTTTAAATTTAAATATATATATATATATATATATATCATTTATAATAAAAATATTTTAAAATCAAAATAAATAAAATTTTAATTTTAATTTAAAATTAAAACATAAAGAAACAAAAAACTTAGGTATTATAACATGAAAATTAAAAATAATAAAGAAAAAAAAAATATTTTTACAAAAAATTTTAATGAAAATATAAATACACCACCATATTCTATAGAATCAGAACAATCAGTGATAGGTGGTTTAATGTTAGACAATGAAAAATGAGAAAATATTTATGAAATAATTAATAAAAAAGATTTTTTTAAAAAATCTCATCAAATTATATTCAATGAAATGCAAAAATTATCTGAATTATACCAACCAATAGATTTAATAACACTATCAGAATCTTTAGAAAGAAATAAAAAACTTAATTCTATAGGAGGATTTAATTACTTAGTAAGATTATCACAAAATATACCAAATATAACAAATATAAATTATTACGCAGAAATAATAAAAGAAAAATCAATAATAAGAAAAATAATAAATATAGCAAATGAAATAATATTAACAAGTTTCAATCCAAAAGGAAAAAATAGCAAAGAAATAATAGATTTAGCTGAATCAAAAATATTTAAAATATCAGAAACAAAATTAAATAAAACACAAGAACCACAAAATATATTAAATATTTTAAAAAATACAAAAAAAAATATAAAAAAATTATACAAAAAACCAACTAATGAAATAACAGGTTTAGATACAGGATATATAGATCTAAATAAAAAAACATTTGGTTTACAAAAATCAGATTTAATAATTATTGCAGCAAGACCATCAATGGGTAAAACTACATTTGCAATGAATATATGTGAAAATATAGCAATGACTAAAAAAAAACCCGTTTTAATATTCAGTTTAGAAATGCCATCAGAACAAATTATAATAAGAATTATTTCTTCATTATCAAGAGTTGATCAAACTAAAATAAAAACAGGAAAATTAACTCATGAAGATTGATCAAGAATATCAAGTACAATTAATATTTTAGAAAAAAAAAAAAACATTTTTATAGATGATTCATGCACATTAACACCCACAGATATAAGATCAAGAACAAGAAGAATATATAAGGATAACGGAGGATTAAGCCTAATAATGATAGATTATTTACAATTAATGAAATCTTCACTATATTCAGATAATAGAACATTAGAAATAGCAGATATTTCAAGATCATTAAAATTTTTAGCTAAAGAATTAAAAATTCCTATAATTGCATTATCTCAACTTAATAGATCATCAGAACAAAGATTAGATAAAAGACCTGTAAATTCAGATTTAAGAGAATCAGGTTCAATAGAACAAGATGCAGATTTAATAATGTTTATATATAGAGATGAATTATATAATAATAACTCAGACATGAAAGGAATAGCAGAAATAATTATAGGTAAACAACGTAATGGACCAACAGGAACAATACATTTAATTTTTAATGGAAAAATTTCAAGATTTGATAATTATGCATATAATAAATATAATATATATAGAAGTAAATAAAAATATCAAAAAATAAAGAAAAAAAATATTTTTATATTTATAAAAAAAAATTAACTAAATTATTTTAATTAATTAAAACTAATAATATAATAAAAATGACTAGTAAAGGAATAAATAAAGTAATTCTTATAGGAAATTTAGGACAAAAACCAGAAATTAGGTATATGTCAAATGGAAAAATGTTAACAAATTTAAATATAGCAACATCAGAAATATGAAAAGATAAAACTACTGGAGAAAAAAGAGAAAAAACAGAATGACATAAAGTAATAATATTTGGTAAACTAGCAGAAATTGCATCAAAATATTTACATAAAGGTTCTCAAATATATATTGAAGGATCACTACAAACAAGAAAATGAAAAGATAAAAAAGGTAACGAAAGATATACAACAGAAATAATAGTTAATATGAACGGTACAATGAAAATGCTAGGTAATAAAAATAATATAAAATATAAAAAAAATAAAGAAAATAAAAAAAATACAGAAAAAAAAATAAACAAAAAAAAAAATAAAATTGAAGAAGATTTATCAATTAATTTTGATGATATACCATTCTAAATGAATATTTTTTAAAATTTAAAAAAAAAAAAAAAAAAAAAAAAATAAAATGACTGAAGTATTTAAAGAATTATTTAAAAAATCAATTAAAAACAAAAAAATTAAAAATGGTAATATTATAAAAGGTAAAATAATAAATATAAATAATAATTATGTAACTATAGATTCCGGTTTAAAATCAGAATCATATATACCATTAGAACAATTTAAAAATTTAAAAGGAGAATTAAATATAAAAATAAACGATAAAATAGATTTATCAATAGATAATATTTCTGGAATACAAGGAGAAACAATACTATCACGTGAAAAGGCAAAAAAATATAAAGCATGAAAAAAAATAGAAAAATCATATATCAATTCAACAATTATAAAAGGAATAATAAGTGGTAAAGTTAAAGGAGGATTAACAGTAAATATAAAAGGTATAAAAGCATTTTTACCAGGATCATTAATAGATATAAAACCTATAAAAGATATTTCTTCTTTAGAAGGAGAAAAATTAGAATTCAAAGTTATAAAATTAGATAAACAAAAAAACAATATAGTAATATCAAGAAGAGCAGTTATATTAAGTGAAAATAATAATGAAAGAGAAAAATTAATTAAAAATATATATGAAGGAATAATAATTAAAGGAATAGTTAAAAATCTTACAGACTATGGAGCATTTATAGACTTAGGTGGACTAGATGGCTTATTACACATAACAGATATGGCATGAAAAAGAGTAAAACATCCTAGTGAAATTGTAAAAATAGGAGAAAAAATAAATATTAAAATAATTAAATTTGATAAAGAAAATAATAGAGTATCATTAGGTCTTAAACAATTAACAGAAGACCCATGAAAAAACATAAAAATAAGATATCCTGTAAATACAAAAATAAAAGGAATAGTTACTAACTTAACTGATTATGGATGTTTTATAGAAATAAAAGAAGGAATAGAAGGTTTAGCACATATATCAGAAATAGATTGAACTAAAAAAAATATTAACCCATTTAAAATATTCAATATAGGAGAAAAAATAGAAGCAATAATATTAAATATTGATGAAAAAAAAAGAAGAATATCATTAGGAATTAAACAATGTAAACCAAATCCATGAATAAATTTTTTTAACATATACAAAAAAGGAGATTATATTTACGGAAAGATAAAATCAATAACAGATTTTGGAATATTTTTAAAATTAGATAAAGGAATAAATGGATTAATTCATACTTCAGATATATCATGAAATAATAAAAATGAAGAAAATATAAAAAAAATATACAAAAAAGGAGAAAAAATAAAAGTTTCTATAATACAAATAGATCCAGAAAGAGAAAGAATTTCTTTAGGAATAAAACAATTAACAGAAGACCCAATAAATAAATACTTAAAATTAAAAAAAAATAATATCATTATAAATACAAAAATAACAAACATAAATAAAAAAAATATAGAAACAATTTTAGATGATAATATAAAAGGAAAAATAAAAATTTCTAAAGATAACAAAAAATTTTTAGAAAAATTAAAAATAAATGAAAATATAAAAACAAAAATAAATAATATAGATTTTAAAAATCGTTTAATAAATTTGTATTTAGTAAATATAAAAAAAAAAAAAATAAAAAAAAATATAAATAAAAAAAAAGAAAATAATTGTTTTAATACTATGATTGAAGCTTTTAAAAAAGCTAAATTAAAATAACAAATGATAATAAATAAATTTTTAATAATAAAAAATTTAAATAAAAAATATAAATATATATCAAAAAAAAAAATTATATTAATTATTAATAATTTAATAAAATTTATAGAAAAAAAAATAAAAAAAAAAATTAAAATTAAAAATTTTGGTTACTTTAATTCATATACTAAAATTATAAATATAAATAAAATAAAAAAAAAAAAAATTATAATACCATATTTTATATGTAGTAAAAAAATTAATTATATTCAATAAATTAGATAAAATCTTTAAATAAAAAATATTCAAAATCAGAATAACATAAAAATTTATTAAAATAATTTAACGACATAATTAATCTTTTTCTAAATAAATTTGCATTATCTATTTTATAAAATATATATATAATATGATTAAAAACATACTCAAATTTTATTTTAAATATTTTTACATATAAATATATTTTAAATAAAATTAATCTTATTTTAAAATTAATTTTATTTTTTTTATTAAAAAAAATACAATTATTGTTGTATTTGTCATAATAATCAGGTATAACACATTTATTACAAAAATAATCATTAATACAAAATAATATAAGAGGATTAAAATATAATCCTCTTCCTATCATAACACCATCAACATACTTTAAATGTTTTTCTATATCATATAAATTATTTATATTACCATTAATAACTATATTTAAATGAGGTAAATCTTTTTTTAATTTATAAACATATTTATAATTTAATAAAGGAATAGATAAATTTAATTTAGTAGAATAATTATTTTTTAATACACTTCTAGCATGAATAATAAAATATTTACAAGAAGTAAATAACGATATATTTCCAACAAAATCTAAAAAAGAATTATAACAATAACAATTTATACGATGTTTAACAGATATAATTAAATCTGGAGCTCCATCCTGTAAAGATTTTAAACAATTAATTATTTTTAATATATCATTACTTAAATAATAACCAAATTTTCCAAATTTAGCACTTAAAGAAGGACATCCTAAATTAAAATTTATTTCTGAAAAATTCAATTCTTTAGCTATTAAAGCAGATTTATATAAATAATTACGATTACTACCAGCAAATTGAATAGCTACTGGTACAGTATTTATATAATTAAAAGATAATTTATTTTTTTTATATCTTCTTAAAAAAGAAGATACATGTACCATACCAGTGTATAATTTAATACACTTAGTAAATAAACTATAAAAATATCTACAATGTTTATCAGTATAATTTAATAATGGAGCAACAGAAAATTTATTAAACATAAAAATAATTAAAAAAAAAAAAAAAAAAAAAATTAAACAAACTTTAAATATTTTAAACCATTCATATATTTAATTAAAACATTAGGAATTTTAACAATTCCAGTATCAATTTGATTATTTTCTAATATAGCAACTAAAGTTCTACCAATAGCTAAACCAGATCCATTTATAATATGACAAAAAATATTTTTATTTAATTTTTTATCATAATATTTAACATTAATACGTCTAGATTGAAAATCTCAAGTATTTGAACAAGAAGAAACTTCTATATAAGAATTATCTATTGGAGATCAAACCTCAAGATCATATGTTTTACAAGAACTAAAACTCATAGAACCAGTACACAATAAAACTTTACGATACGATAAATTTAATTTTTTTAAAATCATTTCAGCATCAGATGTTAATTTTTCTAAATAATTCATAGAATCACATGAATTAACCACTTGAATTAATTCAATTTTATCAAATTGATTTAATCTTATTAAACCTCTATTATTTTTACCATATGATTTAGATTCAAAACGAAAACAAGGAGTATTAGAAACTAATTTTATTGGAAAATCATTTTTATCTAATACTTTATTTCTAAATAAATTTACTAATGAAACTTCTGAAGTAGGAATTAAAGCATAATTAAAATTACTATTTTTTTTTTTAGTTGATATATAAAAAATATCATCAGAAAATTTAGGTAATTGACCTGTACCATATAAAGAAATAGATTTTACAATATAAGGAACATAAACTTCACAATAATTATTTTTTTTTGTATGAAAATCAAGCATAAACTGAGATAATGCTCTATATAATAGAGAAAAATTATTTCTCATAACAGAGAAACATGAACCACTAATAACACTAGATTCATTAAAATTTAAATTATTATTAAATTTTCCAAGTTTTATATGATCTAATATTTTATATTTATATTTTTTTTTAATACCTCATTTATATATTAATAAATTTTTTTTATCATTATTACCTACTGGTATATTAAAATAAAATAAATTAGGAATATAATCAATAATATAATTTAATTTTTTTAAAACTTTATTTATTCTTTTTTTTTTAAAAAATAAATTATATTTAATTAATTTTACAATATTTTTTAAATATAAAAAATCATATTTTTTATTTTTATATAAAAAAAATTTTTTAGAAAAAAAATTACGTTTTGACTGTAAAAATTCAATTTCAAACTTTAAATTTTTATAATTATAATAAATATCTAAAAAATATTTAATATCAAAATCACAAAAACGATCTTTAATTTTTTTTAAAAAGAAAGAAACATTATTTAATAATAATTTTATATCTAACATAATAATTAAAATAATTTTAAACAAAAAAAATAACAAAAATATTTAATACTAAAAACTAAATTATTAATATATAATAATTAATTCAATAACAATATATAGTAGTATACATTAATTATTAAAAATTTAAAAAAAAACAAATGAAAAAAATTAATAAATTAATAATAATAGGTTCTGGACCAGCAGGTTATACAGCAGCTATTTATGCATCCAGAGGAAACTTAAAACCAACATTAATTACTGGAAAATATGAAGGAGGACAATTAGTAAAATCAAATAATATAGAAAATTGACCTGGAGAATATAATGGAATTACAGGATTTAAACTTATGCAAAATATGAAAAAACAAGCATTAAAATTCAATACAAATATTATAAATGATAAAATATATAAAATATATTTTAAAAAAAAATATATAAAATTAAAAAGCAAAAAAAATATGTATTTTACAAAAACATTAATAATAGCTACAGGTACTATACCAAAAAAATTAGGTTTAAATAATGAAAAAAAATTATATGGAAAAGGAATATCTTTTTGCGCAGCATGCGATGGATATTTTTATAAAAAAAAAAAAATAGCTATTATAGGAGGAAGTAATAGTGCATTAGAAGAAGCATTATATTTATCTAAAATAACAAAAAAAATTTACATTATACATAGAAAAAATTTTTTTACAGCAGAAAAATTTTTAATAAAAAAAATAAAAGAAAAAATAAAAAAAAAAAAAATAAAATTTTATAAAAACAAAATAATCATAAAAATAAATAAAAAAAAAAATATATTAAAATCAATTACTATAAAATCTATAAAAACAAAAAAAAAAAAAAAAATAAAAATAAAAGGATTATTTATATCAATAGGTTATAAACCTAATACTAAAATTTTTAAAAAAAAAATCAATTTAAATAACAAAGGTTATATAATAACAAATAATAATAATAAATATAAATATATGACTAATATAAAAGGAGTATTTGCAGCAGGAGATGTAATAGATGAAAAATACAAACAAGCAATAATATCATCTTCATCAGGATGTATAGCAGCATTAGAAGTACAAAAATATTTAGAAAATGAATAATTTATACATAAAAAAACAAAATAAAAATATATGATAAAAGAAAAAAATATAGAAATACTAGGTATAGTTACAGAAACATTACCAAATACAATGTTTCGTGTTAAATTAGACAATGGACATAAAATAATAGCACATATATCAGGTAAAATGAGAAAAAATTATATTAGAATATTAACTGGAGATAAAGTAACAATAGAATTAACTCCATATGATATAAACAAAGGAAGAATTATATTTCGTAATAAATAAATACATAATAAAATAATGTTATATAAATTATATTTTTTAAAAAAAAAAAAATCTAGAGAATTAGCATTACAAATAATGTATTCATTAATAAATAAAAAAGAAAATATAAAATCAAAAATAAAAGAATTTAAATTAATTAATCCAAATATATTTAATAACACAAACATAAATTATTTATATGAAATTTTAAATGGAATTAAAAAAAACAAAAAAAAAATAAAAAAAATCATTTATTCAAATTTAAATTTAAAAACAAAATATATAGCAAAAATAGAATTTATTATTCTAGAAATAGCTATATATGAATTAAAAATAAAAAAAAAATTATCTCATAAAATTATAATAAATGAAAGTATAATACTAGCTAAAAAATTTGGATTAAATAATAGTTATAAATTAATAAATAGTATATTAGATAATATATATCATAATAAAAAAAAATAATATTTTTTTAAATTATATATTTAATAAAAAACTAATATTTAGTAATAAAAAATAAATTTTTTATATAAACAAAAATTTATTAATATTTAAATATATGTTAATATTAAAAAAAATAAAATTTTTATATTTAATTAATTTATAAATAGGTAAATTCATGTATTCATATATAAAAAAAACAATACCTATAATGCAACAAGAATATAATTATAAAACTTATAATATATATTCTAAACTTCTACAAAATAGAATAATTTTTTTAACAGGATATATAGATGATAATTTATCTAATAATATAATAGCTCAATTATTGTTTTTAGAATATAAAAATCCTAATAAAGATATATATATATATATAAATTCTCCTGGAGGAATAATTACATCAGGAATATCAATATACGATACAATGAAATTTATAAAACCTGAAATAAATACAGTATGTATAGGACAAGCATGTTCAATGGCAGCTCTTTTATTATCATCAGGAAAAAAAAAAAAAAGATTTAGCTTACCTAATTCTAGAATTATGATACATCAACCTTTAGGTTATTTTAAAGGACAAGCAACAGATATAGATATACAAGCAAAAGAAATAAAAAAAATAAAAAAAAAAATGATAAATTTAATTTCATTTAATACTGATAAATCACCAGAAAAAATTAAAAAAGATACAGAAAGAGATAAATTTTTATCACCAAAAGAAGCATTAGATTACGGAATAATAGATAAAATAATTAAAAAAAGAAATTAATATACATTAACTGTATTAGTTAAAAAAAAATATTAAAATATATTAAAAAAATATATGAATATAAATAACAAAAATAAAAATACATATATATGTTGTTCTTTTTGTGGTATAAATGAAAATTATGTAAGTAAAATAATTACTGGAAAAAATGCTTTTATATGTAATAAATGTATAAATCTATGTAATAAAATAATAAATAAAAAAAAAAAAAAAATAAATTTTAATATAAAAAAATATACACCAAAAAAAATAAAAAAAAAAATTGATCAATATGTTATTGGACATAATAAAACAAAAAAAATACTTTCAGTATCAATATATAATCACTATAAAATAATAAATGAAATTAAAAAAAAAAAAAATAAATTTCCTTTAAATAAATCTAATATACTATTAATAGGTCCTACAGGAAGTGGTAAAACTTTAATTGCACAAACTATAGCAAAAATAATTAATGTACCAATAGCAATAACAGATGCAACTACTTTAACTGAAGCAGGATATGTAGGAGAAGATGTAGAAAATATAATATATAAATTATTACAAAAATGTAATTTCAATATAAAAAAAGCAGAATATGGAATAATATTTATAGACGAAATTGATAAAATATCAAAAAAATCAGATAATATCTCTATAACAAGAGATGTTTCTGGTGAAGGAGTACAACAATCTTTATTAAAAATAATAGAAGGAACTATATCTTCAATACCACAAAAAGGAGGTAGAAAACACCCAGAACAAGAATATATACAAGTAGATACTACTAATATACTTTTTATATGTAGTGGAACATTTAATGGTATAAATAAAATAATTAAAAAAAGAATAAATAAATTTTATGAAATAGGTTTTAATACAAAAAAAAATAAAAAAAAAAATAAATATATAAAAAATATAGAAACAGAAGATTTAATTAAATTCGGATTAATACCAGAATTTATAAGTAGATTACCAATAATAACAAGTTTAAATTCACTAAATAAAAATGAATTATACAATATTTTAATAAAACCTAAAAATGCAATAATAAATTACTATAAATATTTATTTAAATTAGAAAATATAAAATTAAATTTTACAAAAAATGCACTTAATGAAATAGTAAAAAAAACTATAAAAAAAAATACAGGAGCAAGAGGATTAAAAAATATATTAGAAAACATATTAATAAATTTAATGTATAAAGCTCATTCAAAAAAAAAAATAGAAAAAATTATAATAAATAAAAATGCAATAAATAAAAAAAATAAACCTTTAATTTTTTATAAAAATAAAAAAAAAATAATAAATTAATTTAAATAATTTACATTAATAAAATAAGAGAGAAAAATATGCATTTAGAAAGATCTCAACAAAATACTGAGATCCCTATTTTACCATTAAGAGATTTAGTAGTATATCCAAATATGATAATTCCATTATTTATAGGACGTAAAAAATCAATTTTATGTCTAGAATTATCTATGAAACAAAATAAAAAAATTATACTTGTAGCGCAAAAAAATTCTCATATAGATGAACCAAACATTAAAGATTTATATAAAGTTGGTACAATATCATCTATATTACAAATGCTAAAATTACCAGATGGTACAGTTAAAATATTAATAGAAGGACTAGAAAGAGCAAAAATTATTAAAATACAAGATAAAGGAAAATATTTTATTGCTCAAATAGAAAAAATAAAAACAAATAAAATAAAAAAAAAAGAAAAAAATATATTAATAAAAACAACTCTAAATCAATTTGAACACTATATAAAATTAAATAAAAAAATACCTACAGAAGTATTAAGTTCATTAAATAATATTAATAATCCTACTAAATTAGCAGATACAATAGCAGCACATATGCCTTTAAAATTAAAAAATAAACAACATATACTAGAATTATTTAATATTAATGAAAGATTAGAATATTTAATGACAATGATAGAATCAGAAATAAATATCTTAAAAATAGAAAAAAAAATTAGAAATAGAGTAAAAAAACAAATGGAGAAAAGTCAAAAAGAATATTATTTAAACGAACAAATAAAAGCAATACAAAAAGAAATAAATAATATAAATAATATATCTAATGAATATGAATTAATAGAAAAAAAAATAAAATCAACAAAACTTCCTAAAGAAGTAAAAAAAAAAATTAAAGGAGAATTACAAAAATTTAAAATGATGTCTCCCTTATCAGCTGAAGCTACAGTATTAAGAAACTATATAGATTGAATAATACAAATTCCATGAAAAAAAAAAACAAAAATTAAAAAAAATTTACATAAAGCTAAAATAATTTTAGATAAAGACCATTATGGTTTAGAACATATAAAAGAAAGAATATTAGAATATTTAGCTGTGCAAAATAGATCTAATAAAGTTAAAGGACCTATATTATGTTTCGTTGGACCTCCAGGAGTAGGTAAAACATCATTAGGAAAATCTATATCTCGTGCAACAGGTAGAAAATATATAAGAATGTCATTAGGAGGAATAAGAGATGAAGCTGAAATAAGAGGACATAGAAAAACATATATAGGATCAATGCCAGGAAAAATTATTCAAAAAATATCTAAAATAAAAGTTATAAATCCATTATTTTTATTAGATGAAATAGATAAAATCTCTACAGATATGAGAGGAGATCCATCTTCAGCATTACTTGAAGTTTTAGATCCAGAACAAAATAACACTTTTAATGATCACTATATTGAAATAGATTACGATTTATCCAATATAATGTTTATAGCAACAGCAAATTCAATCAATAATATACCAATACCATTATTAGATAGAATGGAAATAATTAAATTAATAGGTTATACGGAAGAAGAAAAAACAAATATAGCAAAAAAATACCTGATAACTAAACAAATAAAAAATAATTTTTTAAAAGAAAAAGAACTAAAAATAAGTAAAAAAATAATTATAAAAATAATTAGATATTACACAAGAGAATCAGGAGTAAGAAATTTAGAAAGAGAAATATCAAAAATATGTAGAAAATCAGTAAAACAAATAGAATTAATTAAAAGAAGAAAAACAATTAAAATAAATAAAAAAAATTTAAAAAAATATCTTGGAATAAAAAAATTTGATTTTGAAAAAATAGAAAAAAAAAATAAAATAGGACAAGTAACAGGATTAGCATGAACAGAAACAGGAGGAGAAATACTTACAATAGAATCTATATGTATACCGGGAAAAGGTAAACTAACATATACTGGATCACTAGGAGAAATAATGCAAGAATCTATACAAATAGCTTTAACAGTAGTTAGATCATTATCAAAAAAATTAAAAATAAAAGAAAATTTTTATAATAATAAAGATATACATGTACATGTTCCAGAAGGTTCTACACCAAAAGATGGACCTAGTGCAGGAATTACAGTATGTACATCAATAATATCTGCATTAACAAAAAATCCAGTTAAATCAAATATTGCTATGACTGGAGAAATAACATTATATGGACAAATAATTTCTATAGGTGGATTAAAAGAAAAACTACTTGCAGCATCAAGAGCTGGAATAAAAAAAGTAATTATACCATATAATAATAAAAAAAATTTAAAAGAAATACCAAAAAATATAATTAAAAAATTAAAAATATATAATATAAAAAATATAAAAGATGTCTTAAATATATCACTTGAAAAAAAACCTTTTATTAATTAATTTATTTTATTTTTATAAAAATTAAACAAATAAACACGCTCTACAGGATTTGAACCTGTGACCTACAGCTTAGAAGGCTGTTGCTCTATCCATCTGAGCTAAGAGCGTACACTTATTAATGGTAACATTAATATAATAAAAAAGCTAATTATAAATGATAAAAAAAAAAATATTATACGGATATCCTTATTTAAAAAATACAAAAAAAATAATAAAAAAAAAAATAATAAATTTATATAAAAAATATAAAAAAAAACCATTAATTAACATCATAAATATCGGAAATAATATTTCATCAAATATATATATAAAAAATAAATGTTACCATTTAAAAGATACAGGTATAAAATATAAAATAATAAAATTATCAAAAAATATAAAAGAAAAAAAATTAATTAAAATAATTAAATCAATAAACAAAAAAAAAAAAGTAACATGTATATTAATACAATTACCTTTACCTAAAAAAATAAATACAAATAAAATAATAAATATAATAAATCCAAAAAAAGATGTTGATGGATTACACCCAATTAATATTGGTAAATTATCTCAAGGAAATCCTAAAATAAGACCATGTACATCATTTGGAGTAATAGAATTACTAAAATTCTATAATATAAATATAAAAGGTTTAAATTCTCTTATAATAGGATCTTCTAATTTAATAGGTAAACCAATGAGTATGGAATTAATTAATCAAGGATGTACAGTAACTATAACTAACAGTAAAACAAAAAATATAAAAAAATATATTAAAAATGCAGAATTATTAATTAGTGCAATAGGAAAATACAATGTATTTCCAACATCTTGAATAAAAAAAAAATGTATAATTATAGATATAGGAATTAACAAAAATAAAAAAGGTAAAATAATAGGAGATATAAATACTAATTCAATAATAAAAAAAATAAAATACTTTACTCCAACACCTGGAGGAACAGGATTAATGACAATAGCAATATTAATAAAAAATATTTTTTATATATACAAAAAAACATTTAAATAAAAATTATTTAAAATATCAATCTGTAATAAATTTTTTTTTATCATTTAAAATGATATTAAATTTTTTAAATAATTTATCTCTCAAAAAATCAGCTTTTTTTCAATCTTTATTTTTACGTGCTATATTTCTAATTTTAATCAAATTATTTATTTTTTTTAATAAAAAAATACTATTCTTAGTATTTTTTAAAAAATTAATAGGTTTATCATTAAATAAACCAATTATTTTAGATAAACAACACATTTTAATAGCTAATTTATTAGATAATAATAAATTACTATTTTTTAATTTATTTATTTCTCCTAAAATATAATGAAAAAAAACATATATATTAGAAATATCAAAATCATCATTTAAAAAACTATAAAAAATATTATCAAATTCTTTAAAATCTATTAAATCTTTTTTTGATAAAACTAAAGATAAATTCATATCATTTAAAGATAAATAAAATTTATTTACACAAAATTTGTATTTTTCTAATTTAGAAATATCAAAAAATAAATTTTTTCTATAATGTTTAGACATAAAAAAATATTTAATTACATCTTGATGATAAAATTTAGATAAATTATGTAATAAAAATACATTATTTTTTGATTTAGATAATTTACCTTTATTATTAATTACCATTCCTGTATGTATTCAATAATTAGATAAATATTTTTTTCCAAATAAACATTTAGATTGTGTAAATTCATTCTCATGATGTGGAAATTTTAAATCTAAACCACCACCATGAATATCAATTTTATTAGATAAATATTTATTACTAATAGTAGAACATCCTATATGTCAACCAGGTCTACCAAAACCTCATGGAGAATTTCATCCAAAAAAATCATTATTATTATTTTTTTTTCATAAAACAAAATCTTTTTTATAAATATATAATTTTTTTTTATTAAAAAAAAAAATACCATAATTATTATAATTTTTAACAGAAAATAAAATATCTCCATTTAAAGGAGATATATAAGCAAATTTATTTTTTATCAAAAACAATATATTTTTAATTATTAAATTTATATTGTCACTAACTTTTGGTTCATAATTAGGTTTTTTTAATCCTAAAAACTTAAAATTATTTCACATAGAATTAATCATTAAGTTTAAAAAATTATTTAAATAAACATTTTTTTCTAAAAAAAATTTATTATTTAATAATACATCATCAACATCTGTAATATTACGTACATAATTACACTTATATCCTAAATGAATTAAATATTTTAATAAAATATCAAAAAAATAAAAAGTACGACCATGACCTAAATGACAATAATTAGAAACTGTAACACCACAAACATAAATATTAACCTTATTAACATTTATAGGTTTAAATAACTCTTTCCTATTACTTAAAGTATTAAAAATTTTTAACATATTTAACTTATGAAATTAATAGCTATTATTATATAATATTATTAAAGTTTTATATCAAAATTAAATAATATTTTTTTTATAATAATAAATAAAAATTTTACTAATATTTTAAACAAAACAATTATGATTATATTTAAATACATATTTTACACACTTACAAGTTTATTTAACATAAAAAAAAAAAACATAAAAAAAAAAATAAAAAAAATTATATATAAAATAATATTTTTTATATTTATAATACAATTAATTATAACTACTTTAATTTATACTATATTTAATATTATTAAATTAATATTAATAAAAATTAATATAAATAATAAAATATATAATATATATATAAATATATTATTATTAACAATATTATTGTTAATAACTATATTTATATATTATATATCAATAATAAAAAATAAAAATAAAAAAAAAAAAAAATATATAAATATTAAAAAAAAAAATAATTTTATTTTAAAAAATAAAAATATAATTCTACTAATAATACTTATTACACCAATAATTATAAAAAAAAAAAAATATACATATAAAATATTAAAATTATTACTTAAATAAATTATTAATATAATTAATATTAATATTAAAAAATATTTATAAGCCGGATTCTGTTATATTTTTATAAAAAAATCTTAATAAATAAATATAGACAATCATTTATCTAGATTAATAATCACTTATTAATTCAAGCGGTATACCATGAAAATAAAAATATATGTAAGGATAAATACATTAAAAATAAAATAAATATTTTTATAATCAAATTTTACCTTGCTCCAAACGGAGTTTACACATATATTATATTACTATAATATATAGTGTGCTCTTACCACACTTTTTCACCCTTACCATTTATAGGCGGTTTTTTTCTGTTGCACTATTCATAAAACAAAGTTTTTTCCAGGTATTACCTGGCATTTTTATCCTGAGGAGTCCGGACTTTCCTCTATAAATATTATATTTATAGCGATTGTCAAATAATTTTTATTATTTAAAAATAAAATATTTTATTTTAAAAAAAAATTACTAATTTCCTTAAATTTTAAATAAATTTTAATTCCCCTAATATTTAATTTACTAATATAAAAATTAATTAAATATTTTTTGTAAGAATTATTAATTAAATTAATTTTATTACCATGAATTACAATTACTAAAGGATAATAACCACCTAAATGTGCATATTTTAACTTAATAAAATTATTAAAATTATTTTTTTTAAAATAACTATTTACTGCTTTATTTAAAATTTTAGTTAATAAAGAACTACTAAAATTAAATAAAAAAAATCTTCTATAATTATTACTTATATTATTAAACAATAAATTTATTTTTCTATTACTAATATTTAAAGAAGAAATAAAATAAATATCTATATACTTAATAAAATCATACTTATTCAAAAGATATTTTTTATATTTTCTTTTTTTTAAAGAACTAATTTTTTCACATTTATTAAAAATTAAAACTAATAATTTACCTTTATTAAATAACAAATTTAATAAAAATAAATCATATTTAGTAATTCCAATATTAATATCAATTAAATATAAAACTATTTTAAAATCAAATATTTTTTTTAAAAAAAAACTATTTTCTTTTAAATTAAAATTAGAATATTTTAATATTCCAGGAGTATCACTAATTAAATAATTTATATTTCTAATATTCAAATTATACATAATTAAATCTTTCGTAGTTCCAGATACCGAAGATACAATAGATCTATAATTTTTAATAATACAATTAAAAAAAGTAGATTTACCAACATTAGGTTTACCTAAAATAATAATTTTAATTATATCAAAAGAAAAATTTTTTTCTTTATTTTTAAATAAATAAGAATAATCACATAAATTAACACAAAATTTAAATATCCTTTTATAAAAATCAGAAAAATTTTTAAAAAAATTTTTTTTAAAAAAAATATCATTTAAAAAATTAAATATACTTTCCTCACGAAAAACAGAAATAGGATATATTATATTATTTACTCCTAAAGAATAATAATTATATAAATAAAAATCTTTACACAAATCAATTTTAGAAATTAAAATAACAAATTTTTTTTTACTAAATTTAAAAAAAAATTTTGATAAAAATAAATCATTAGATGTTAATCTTATAGAACCATCAATTAATAAACATATTAAATTAACATTATTAATAACATAAAAAAAATTTTTATGTATTATTAATTCTGTATTAGAATATTTTCTATTATTTTTATTTTTTAAAAGAAAATTAAAATCAGATAAACCAGAAGTATCAATACAAATAAAAATTTTTTTTTTAAAAGAAACAATACCATAATTAAAATCAAAAGTAAAGTTAGAAACTTTTGTATTTAAAGCATAATTAGTACAAGTTAATTTATTAAATAAACTTGTTTTACCTACATTTGTAGAACCTATTAAAACAATAGTAAACATAAATTAAAAAAAATAAAAATTTAAAAAATAATATTAAAAAAAAATTAAAATAAAAAATCATTTAAAACTAAAATAATATTTTTATAAAAAATTTTTTTTTGTTTATTAAAAAACAAATCTTTAACAGTTATATAATTATAATTTATTTCACATTTATCAATTATAATTAATATACGAGGTTTTAACGAAATTACTTTAGATATTTTTTTACTTAAATTTTTACATCATATATAATCATTATATACTTTTAATGAATTCAAATTTGAATTTAATATTTTTTCTAAAATTAAATTTCCTAGTCATCTAGATCTACTATTATATGATGAAATAATATATATATCAACATAAAAACCAAAATTTAATTTACTTTTATTACAATCTTTTAATAATATAACTAATCTATCTATACCAATAGCAAAACCAGCAGCTGGAATAGATAAATTACATAAATTATTTACTAAATTATCATATCTACCACCTCCACAAATAGAATTTTGTGAATTAAAAAATTTATTATTAGTTCATTCAAAAACAAAATCATTATAATAATCTAAACCACGTACTAAATTAGTATTAATTTTATAAGTTATATTTAAATCATCTAATGATTTACATAATTTATTAAAATTAAATACTGATTTTTTATTAACAAATTCTATAAATTTAGGATATTTACTAAATATCATCTTTATTTTTTTATCTTTACTATCTAATAATCTAAAAATATTTATATTTTTACTATTTACTAAATTAGTTATATTTTTATTTTCTTTAATTAATAACTTATTTATATAATCAATATATTTATACCTATCATTTAAAGAACCAATAGTATTTATTTCTAAAGTTAAAAATTTTTCTAAACCTAAAATTTTTCATAATCTTTTTGTAAATAATAACAATTCAATTTCTAAATTAATACTTTTACTACCAAAAATTTCTACACCCACTTGATTAAATTCACGTAACCTCCCTTTTTGTGGTTTTTCATAGCGAAACATAGAACCTAAATACCATAATTTATATAAAAATTTTTTAGAAAATAAATTATTTTTTATAAAAGTTTTAACACAACAAATAGTACCTTCTGGACGTAAATTAAGTATTTCTCTATTACGATTATTTAAAAAGTACATTTCTTTAAATAAAAAATCATCCTTATTATTTATTACTTTACTAAATAAATAATTATTTTCTATAATAGGAAATCTAATTTCTTCAAAAGAATAATTTCACATTAATTTTCTTAAAATATTTTCTACATATTGGTATATATATATATCATTAGGTATACAATCATACATACCTTTAACATTATTTATTTTAAAATTACTCATAACATACTTATAAATATAAAAAATAATAAAAATAAATTAAATAAAAATTAATTAACATTAAAAAAAAAATTAAAAATTTAATTTAAAAAAAAACTAAAAACCAAAAAAAATAATAATTTTAATAAAATAAAAATTTTTATATAATAAAACTCTTTAATTAAATTTTTTTTATCATTTTTATATTTTTTACTGTAATAAAAATCACATAAACTATTTTTTTCTAAATATTTATCTAAATCTTTATCTTTAATATTTAATAAACGAGCATAAGAACGTATATAACCACAAAAAAAAACAGGTAGAATATTATCAGGTAATAAATTATTTTCTATATTAGAAATTATTTCCAATTTTAAACATAATTTATCTGCAATATATTGCTTACTTAAATTTAAAGACTTTCTAGATTTTAATAAAAAGTCACCTAAAGAATCTATATTTTTTTTACTCATAATATTTTATTTAAAATTTTTTTTATTAAAAAAATTAAATTTTATTTATTTATAACAGATAATTGACCACAAGATGCATTTATATCAAAACCCCTAATTACTCTAATAAAAGAAAAAATACCATTTCTCTTAAGAATATTACGAAAATTTAATACTCTATTAAAAGTACTTTTTTTATATAAATTGTATTTACTCATATTATTATAAGGTATTAAATTTATTTTACTAGGAATATTCTTTAATAAATTTACTAATTGATAAGCATATTTCTCACTATCATTTATATTATCTAACATAATATATTCAATATTTAATTTATTTTTATTAGACTTAGAATATTTTATATAACATTTCATAGCTTTTAATAAAGAATATAAATTATATCTATTATTTATTGACATAATTTTACTTCTTAAAATATCATTAGGTGCATGTAATGAAATTACTAAAACTATATCAATTAAATTAATTAATTTATATATATAAGGAACAACACCTGAAGTAGATAAAACCACTTTTCTTTTAGAAAAATTTAATCCATAAAAATCTAATATAATATTAATTGAAGTTACTACATTTTTAAAATTTAATAATGGCTCACCCATACCCATAAAAACTATATTAGTAATACGATTATTACTATTCATTTCATTTTTAATTAAATTTGAAATTAATAATATTTGACCAATAATTTCACAAGTATATAAATTACGTTTAAAACCAATTTTTCCTGTTGCACAAAAACTACAATTAACAATACAACCTACTTGACTAGAAATACATAAAGTATTTCTATTTTTTTCAGGAATATATACTGTTTCAATACAATTACCATCACTTAATAATAACAATCATTTTATTACTCCATCAAAAGAATATTTAACATCAATAATCTTTGGTAAATTAATATTAAATAAATTAAATAATTTATTTCTTAATTCTATACTAATATTAAACATAAGTAAAAAATTAAAACAATATTTTTTATATATTCAATACATCACTTGATCTACAACAAATTTTTTTTCTCCAAGATCAAAAAAAATTTTTGTTATCATATTTCTATCAAAATTTAATAAATTTTTCTTTTTCAAAATAAAACCTAATTGATATAATTAATTATATATTAAAATTAAAAAAAAAAATAAAATGAATAAAAATATAATTGCCATAGACATGTCTACAGAATTATGTTCTGTATCAATAAAATATAAAAAAAAAATATTTACTAAATATAAATTTAGTAAAAAAAAAAATAGCAAATATATTTTAAAAATAATAAAATTAATAATAGATAAAAATAATTTATCAATAAATAAAATTAACTATATTTTCATAAATAAAGGACCAGGAAGTATAATAGGTACAAGAATTTCATATAATATAGCACAAATATTTAAATTTAAATACAAAAATATAAAAATAATAAAATTTAATACTTTTGAAATAATTAGAGAAATATATTTAAAAAAAAAAAAAGAATTTTATATAATTATATACAATAGTTTATTAAATATAAATATATGTTATATAAAAAAAAAATATATATATTTATACAAAATAAAAAATTTATATAAATTTCAAAAAAAAATAAATTTAATAATTAAAAATAAAAATAACAAAATTATAGTTAATAATTATCAACTTAAAAAAAAAATATTAAATTTTATTCCAAATAAAAACAAAAAAAAAATAAAAATAATTTATCCAAAATCAAAATACATGATATATATATATTTAAAAAAAAATTATTTTAAATAACTATTTAAAATATCAACTTTATTAATTTTCTCTCAAGAAAAAATTTTTCTACCAAAATGACCATAAGATGCTGTATTAAAATATATAGGATTAAGTAAATCTAATTCTTTTATAATACTTCCAGGTCTTAAATCAAAATAAGTTTTTATTAAATAATTAATTTTTTTTAAAGAAATTTTTTCAGTACCAAAAGTATTAATCATAAAAGATATAGGTAAAGATACTCCTATAGAATAGGAAATTTGTATTTCACATTTATCAGCTAAACCAGAAGCAACAATATTTTTAGCTATATATCTAGCTATATAGGCACCAGATCTATCTACTTTAGAAGGATCTTTACCAGAAAATGCTCCACCACCATGTCTAGCCATACCACCATAAGTATCAACAATAATTTTTCTACCAGTTAAACCACAATCACCCATAGGACCACCAATAACAAATCTACCAGTAGGATTAATAAAATATTTAGTATTTTTATTCAATCATTTACTAGGTAAAACAAAATATATAATTTCTTCCATAATAGCTTCTTTTAAATCCTTATATAAAATATTTTTATTATGTTGAGTAGAAAATACTACAGTATCTATTCCAATAATACTATTATCATTATAAATAAAAGTAATTTGACTTTTAGCATCAGGATATAATCAAGGTAATATTTTATTTTTTCTTAATTTAGAATGTCTTTTAACTAAATTATGAGCATAAATTATAGGAGCAGGCATATAAACATCTGTTTCATTAGAAGCATAACCAAACATTATTCCTTGATCACCAGCACCTTGATTTTTTAATGAATTACTTTTAATTCCTAAATTAATATCTAAAGATTGTTTACCTATTAAATTAAATATATAACACGAATCAGCACTAAAACCCATATCAGAATCAATATAACCAATTTTTTTTATTGTATTACGTACAATATTTTCAATATCAATATTAGCAAAAGTACTAATTTCTCCTCCAACAATAACAATATTAGATTTAATATATGTTTCACAAGCAACTCTAGCAAATTTATCTTGAACAATAATAGCATCTAAAATAGCATCCGATATTTGATCTGCGATTTTATCTGGATGACCCTCAGAAACAGACTCAGAAGTAAAATAAGATAAATTCATTTTATATATAATCCTCTTAATTTAATTTTTAAAATTAAAATAAAATAAAAAATAAAATTTTTTTTTTAAATAAAAAATTTATTATCCACTAAAAATAAATAAAAAAATTTTTTTTTAAACATATATAATTTATTTTTTTTAATAATTAAAATTTAATTATTACTAACAATAATAAAATTTATTAATTTATATATATAAAATAAAATAAAAAAATATAAATATATTTATTTTTAATAAATAATAAAAATTATATATAAATATTAAAAAAAATAAATTTTATTAATTAAATTAATATTAATAAATAAAATTACTAAATTAATTAAATTTTAATAAAAAAATTAATTTTAATTAAATTAAAAAAAAACATTATTACTAAATAATCAAATAAAATTACTAATAAAATAAAAATAATAATAATAAAAATTTTAAATATATTAAAATATAAAAAAATAAATACATAAACTTGAGTTATTATATATATCAGAAATAATAAAAATTATCAATAACGTACATAAAAAAAAAACAAAACAATATTATTAAATACAATAATAATATATATATATAATATTTATATTTATAATTTTATATTAAATACAAATATATATATTAATATTTAAAAAAATAAATTTATCTTTAAAATAAACTAAAATATATAAAAAAAATAAAATGAAAAAAGAAATAATATTTAAATTAATTTCATCAGAAAAAAATAGACAAGAAAAAAATATAAATTTAATTGCATCAGAAAACTATGTTAGTAATAATATTTTAAAAGCTCAAGGATCAATATTAACAAATAAATATGCTGAAGGATATTATAACAAAAGATATTACGGAGGATGTAAATATATAGATAAAATAGAAAAAATAGCTATATTAAGAGCAAAAAAATTATTTAAAGCTAATTATGCAAATGTACAACCACATTCAGGTTCACAAGCTAATTTAGCAGTATATAATGCTATATTAAAACCAGGAGATACAATTTTAAGTATGAAATTAAGTCATGGTGGACATTTAACTCATGGATCTAAAGTTAATATTTCAGGTAAAATATATAATGCTATACACTATGGATTAAATAAAAAAGAAAAAATTGATTATAATGAAATATATTATTTAACTAAAAAATATAAACCAAAAATAATAATATCTGGATATTCATCATATTCAAGAATATGTAATTGAAAAAAAATTAAAAAAATAGCAAATAAATATAATAGTTATCTTATTATTGATATATCACATATATCTGGATTAATAGCTTCAAATCTATACCCAAATCCAATAAAATTTGCTCATATAGTAACCTCTACTACTCATAAAACATTAGCTGGACCAAGAGGAGGAATAATATTATCAATAGAAAAAAATAAAAAATTACATAAAAAAATTAATAATTCAATATTTCCAGGAATACAAGGAGGACCTTTAATGCATATTATTGCCGCAAAAGCAATATGTTTTAAAGAAGCATTAAACCCAAAATTCAAAATATATCAAAAACAAGTAATAAAAAATGCAAAATATATGGTAAAAGAATTTAAAAAAAAAAAATTCAAAATTATATCAAATAAAACAGAAACACATTTATTTATATTAAATTTAAAAAATAAAAATATAACAGGTATAGAAGCAGAAAAGAAATTAGAATTAGCAAATATAACTGTAAATAAAAACTGTATACCAGATGATAATCAAAATCCATTTATTACATCTGGAATAAGATTAGGAACACCAGCTATTACACGTAGAGGAATAAAAACTAAAACATCTATTTTAATAGCAAAATTAATATGTAATGTATTAAATAATATCAATAATAAAAATATTATAAAAAAAACAAAAAAAAAAATAAAAAAAATATGTAAAAAATATCCAATAAAAAAAGGAATTTTAAAATTTATATAATAATTTTTTAATTTAAATTATCAAAAAACTTTTTTATAGAAATAAAAAAATTATTTGATTTAGGATTATTTATGATATTATTTTTATTTAAACTAATTTCTAAATCACGTAATATTTTTTTCTGATAATTATTTAAATTAACTGGAGTTTCTATAAAAACTCTACATAATAGATCTCCATATCTATTATTTCTAATATATTTTATACCTTTATTTTTAATACGAAATAACCTACCTGTTTGAGTTTCAGGAGGAATTTTAAATCTAATTTTACCATCTAAAGTAGGTATTTCTATATCTCCTCCTAAAGCAGCCATAGAAAAATTTATAGGAATTTCACAATATAAATTGTTATTTTCACGAGTAAAAATATTATGTTTTTTTATTTTTATTCTAATATACAAATCTCCAGGAGATAAACCATAATTTCCACAATTACCTTTTCCAGGTACACGTATACGATCATTATTATCTACACCAGGAGGTATTTTAACAAAAATTTTTTTTAAAGATTTTTCAGTACCTGAACCTCTACAAATATAACAAAAATTATTAATTATATAACACTCACCATTACATGAAGGACAAGTTTGTTGAATAGTAAAAAATCCTTGACGAGTTTTTAAACTACCACTACCTTTACATGTAGAACATACATTACGTTTTGTACCAGGTCTACAACCATTACCATGACAAACACTACATTTTTGAATAATATTAAATTCTATTTCCTTATATACACCCTTTAAAACCTCTTCTAAATTTAATTCCATATCATATAAAATATCCGATCCTTTTTTTGAATTACTTTTTTTTTTTTTAGATCCAAAAATATCACCAAAAACATCACCAAAAATATCACTAAAATCACTACCACTAGATACATTAACATCAAAATCAGAAGAGGTAAAACCACTACTATAATTTTCTTGATTAAAAGAATGACCATATTGGTCATACATAGAACGTTTATTTTTATCACTTAAAATTTCATAAGCTTCTTTAACTTCTTTAAATTTTTCTTCAGAATTTTTATCACCTCTATTTCTATCAGGATGATATTTTATAGCTAAACGTTTATATGCTTTTTTAATATCACGTTCTTTAGCTGTTTTAGAAACACCTAAAATATCATAATAATCTTTATTTGACATATTTTTCTCTAAAATATTAATAACAAATTATTTTTTTTCTTTATCTTTTACTTCTTCACACTCAGCATCTAATACAGTATCATTTTTACTTTTATTACTATCAGTATTAGTATCAGTATTATTTTTTACATCATTAACATTACTATACTGAGATAATTTACTAGATAATTGTATAACTTCTTGAATACTATTATCTATAGCTAATTTATCTTCATTTTTAGAAACACTTTCTAATTTATTTAAAGCAACTTCTATATCATTTTTTTCTTGATTAGAAATTTTATCACCTAAAGAAATTAATTGTTTACGAGTAGTATGTATTAAATGATCAGCTTGATTACGTGATTGTATTAAATCTTCAAATTTACGATCATTTTCAGCATTTAATTCAGCATCATGAACCATTTTATTTATTTCAGATTCATTTAAACCTGAAGAAGATTTAATAATAATTTTTTGTTCTTTTCCTGTATTTTTATCTTTTGCAGAAACATGTAATATACCATCAGCATCTATATCAAAAGTTACTTCAATTTGAGGAATACCTCTAGGAGCAGGTTGAATACCATCCAAATTAAATTGTCCTAAAGATTTATTATCTAAAGATCTTTTTCTTTCACCTTGTAATACATGTACTGTAACAGCAGATTGATTATCTTCTGCAGTAGAAAAAACTTGACTATGTTTAGTAGGTATAGTAGTATTTTTTTTAATTAAAGGTGTCATTACACCACCCATAGTTTCTATACCTAATGATAAAGGTGTAACATCCAATAATAATATATCTTTAACATCACCTGATAAAACACCTCCTTGTACTGCAGCACCTATAGCAACAGCTTCATCTGGATTAACGTTTTTTTTTGGATTTTTTCCAAAAAATTCAGAAACTTTTCTTTGAACCATAGGCATTCTTGTTTGACCACCAACTAGTATTATATCATTAATTTTTGAGACATCCAATTTAGCATCTTTTAAAGCTATCTTAACAGGATTAATAGATTTAATAATTAAATTTTCTACTAAAGATTCTAATTTAGCTCTAGTTAATTTCATATTTAAATGCTTAGGACCAGTATTATCAGCTGTTATATAAGGTAAATTAATTTCAGTTTGTTTTGCAGATGATAATTCTATTTTAGCTTTCTCAGCAGAATCTTTTAATCTTTGCATTGCTAAAGAATCATTAGATAAATTAATTCTATATTCGTTATTAAATTCAGATACTAAAAAATTAATAATTATACTATCAAAATCTTCACCTCCTAAATGTGTATCACCATTAGTAGCTAAAACTTCAAATGTTTTTTCTCCATCAATATCATCTATTTCAATTATAGAAATATCAAAAGTACCACCACCTAAATCATACACAGCAACTATACTATTATTTTTAGACTTATCTAAACCATATGCTAAAGCAGCTGCAGTAGGTTCATTTATTATTCTTTTTACTTTTAAACCAGCAATTCTACCAGCATCTTTAGTAGCTTGCCTTTGTGTATCATTAAAATAAGCAGGTACAGTAATAACTGCTTCAGAAATATTTTCTCCTAAATAATCTTCAGCAGTTTTTTTCATTTTTTTTAAAATTTCTGCTGATATTTGAGGAGGAGCAACTTTTTCACTTTTTACTTCAACTCAAGCATCACCATTATTAGATGAAACAATTTTATAAGGCATTATATTAACATCACGTTGAACTTCAGAATCATTGAATTTACGACCCATTAATCTTTTAATAGCAAAAAAAGTATTTTTAGGATTAGTAATAGATTGACGTTTAGCAGGTTGACCAACTAAAATTTCATTATCTTTAGTATAAGCTATAACAGAAGGAGTCGTACGATCACCTTCAGAATTTTCTATAACTTTAGCTTTATTTCCATCCATAACCGCAACACAAGAATTAGTAGTTCCTAAATCAATACCAATTATTTTACTCATATAAATAAAACTCCAATTAAATTAATATAAAATACATATCGTATACAAATGATATATGGATCATATATATAAATATCAACTAAATATATAAAAAATATATATAATATATTATAAGTTATACTAAATATAATTAAAAACTATATATATATATATAAAATATATATAATTAAAAAAAATAATTTTTCTTAAATTAAAAAATGAAAAAAAAAAATAATTATAAAAAAACATTAAATTTACCAAAAATAAATTTTCCTATGAGAGGAAATTTAAATATAAAAGAACCATTAATAATAAATAAATGAAAAAAAAATAATATATATTCAAAAATAAAAGAAAATAAAAAAAACAAAAAAAAATTTATATTACATGATGGACCACCATATGCTAATGGATCAATACATATGGGACACGTATATAATAAAATTTTAAAAGATATAATATTAAAATTTTATAATTTCAATAATTTAAATATAAATTATATACCAGGATGGGATTGTCATGGATTACCAATAGAATTAAAAATAAAAAATATATATATAAAAAAAAAAAAAAATATAAATGATTTTAAAAAAGAATGCTACAAATATGCATTAAATCAAATAAAAAAACAAAAAAAATCTTTTATAAGATTAGGAATATTTGCAGATTGAAATAATTACTATAAAACTATGGATTTTGAAACCATATCAAATACAATACTTACATTAAAAAAAATAATTAAATTAAAATTAATAAAAAGAAAAAAAAAACCAACAAATTGATGTTTAAATTGTAAATCATCTTTATCTTATGCAGAAATAGAATATTTAAATAAAAAATCTAAAAGTATATATGTCTTATTTGAAATGATAAAAAAAAAATTTTTTATAAAAAAAAATAAATTATCATTTAAAAAATATAAAAATTTTAAAATAGAAATAATTATATGAACTACAACACCATGAACTATACCAGCAAATTGTGCTTTATCTATACATCCAAAACTTAAGTATTCTATAATAAAAACATCAAATAAAATTTTTATAATATTAAAAAATAAAAAAAATTTTTTAAAAAAAATAAAAGAAAATATATCTGAAATAAAAAGTATATATGGAAAAAAAATTAAAAAAATAAAATTTTATCATCCCATAAGTAAAAAAAAAATTCCTGTAGTAATGGATAAAAAAATAAAAACAGATACAGGAACAGGAATAGTTCATATAGCTTCAGAACATGGAGAAGAAGATTATTTAATTTCAAAAAAAAATAATATTAAAGGTATAAACGTAATAAATAAAAAAAGTAAATATATACATTATCCATACATAAAAAATATAAAAAATTGTAGTTTAAAAAAAGCTGAAAAATTAATTTTAAAAAAATTAAAAAAAAATAATAAAATTATTTATAAAAAAAACATAATACATAAATATCCACATTGTTGAAGACATAAAACACCCATAATTCTACGTACAACATCCCAATGATTCATAGACTTAAATAAAAATAATTTAAGAAATAATTTATTAAATTCAATAAAAAAAGTTATTTGAATACCTTCATGAGGTTATAAAAAAATAAAAAAAATGATAAAAAACAGACCAGATTGATGTATTTCAAGACAACGTAAATGAGGAACACCTATAACATTATTTATAAATAAAAAAACAAAAAAAATGCATCCAAAAACAATATATTTTATAAAAAAAATATCACTAAAAATAAAAAAATATGGACCAAATTATTGATTTAATATAAATAAAAAAAAATTCTTAGGTAAAGAACACAAAAAATATAAAAAAACATTAGATGTTTTAGATGTATGATTTGATTCAGGATCAACATTTTTTACTGTTTTAAATAAAAATTTTAAAAAAAATAAATATATAAACTTATGTATTGAAGGATCAGATCAATATAGAGGTTGATTTATGTCCTCACTTATAATAAGTACTGCAATAAATAAAAATGCTCCATATAAAAATATTATATCACATGGATTTGTAGTAGACGAAAAAGGAAAAAAAATGTCTAAATCATTAAATAATTATATTGATCCACAAAAAATAATAAATAAATATGGAGCAGACATATTAAGATTATGAGTATCATCTACTAAATTTTATAAAGAAATACATATTTCAAATGAAATAATACTTCGTACTATAGAATCGTATAGAAAAATAAGAAATACAATTAAATTTTTAGTATCAAATTTAAATGAATTTAATTATAAAAAAAATATAATAAAAAAAAAAAATATTTTAATTTTAGATAAATGAATAATACATAAAACAAAAAAAACTCAAAAAAAAATAATAAATTTATATAAAAAATTTAAATTTTATAAAGTAATAAAAAAAATAATAAGATTTTGTACATTTTATTTAAGTTCTTTATATTTAGATATAATAAAAGATAGAATATATACCATAAAAAAAAATACAATTCCTTATTTAAGTGCTAAAACAACAATTTGAATGTTATTAGAATCAATATTAAAATGAATAACCCCTATATTACCTTTTACTTCAGAAGAAGTATGAAATTTTCTACCTAGAAAAAAAAATATAATATATACAGAAACATGATTTAATAAATTATTTTATATACATAAAAATAATAAAATAAATTTAAATATATGAAAAAAACTAATTATAATTAAAAAAAAAATAAATAAAAAAATTGAAAATAAAAAAAAAATAATAAAATCTTCTTTAGAAACAAAAATAATTTTATATTTAGAAAAAAAATTTTTTAATAAAATAAAAAAAATAAAATCAGAATTAAAATATTTTTTTTTAACATCAGAAATAAAATTTAAAAAATTAAATAATAAATACAAAAAAAATTTTTTTAAAGTAAAATGTAAAAAACATAAAGGAATAAAATGTCAAAGATGTTGACATTACGTTTATAAAATAAATTATAATAATAAATATCCAGATATATGTATAAGATGTATAAATAATATTTTAGGAAAAGGTGAAAAAAGAAAATTTATTTAATAATAATAAATATAAATTTATATTTGCATAAATAAATATAAATTTATATTTATAAATTACTTATTTAAAAGTAATTTATATACCAATGTAATTAAAATATTAAATATAAAATTATTTAATAAATTTAGTACAAAATAAAATAACATAACAATAAAAACAATAAAAAAAAATACAAATAACTTTTTATTTAAATTTAAATAATATAAATTAAAATTATTTAACATAAATCATTGATAAAACATAAAAAAATTAAAAAAAACTAAAAACATACAGGAAAATAAATATATATTAAATGAAATACTATTAGGTATAGTCATAGCTACACCAGATATAACTCCAGGAACTAAATAAACAATAGATCATAAACATGTACTAATAAAATTAGGTAATAAAATTTTATATATAGGAATTAAAGTCATTCCAGATAAAAAAAATATAAATAATTTAAAAGGACCTATAAATTTATTTAAAATAATAAAAAAAAATGTTTTTCTTTTAAAGAAAAAAAACAAATTTTTAAAAATTATGCTATAAATAAATAATTTTTTTTTAAATATATCTAAATAATTTTTTAAAAATTTACCTATATAATAAGATATTATATCACCTAAAGTACAACCTAATATACCTAAAAAATAAGAAAGATAAAAATTTAAATATTTTTTTCCAATTAAAATACCAATAAAAAACATAATAAAACTACTAGGTATAAATAAACCCAATATAAATAGAGATTCAAAAAAAGAAATAAAAAAAAATAAAACATAAGTAATATATATATGTTTTATAAAAAAAAAACTAAAACAAAATTTCATATAAATATTCAATTAAAAAAAATTAAATTTTAAAAATTAATTAAAATAGTATATCATATATATAATTAAAAAAAACATACCAAAAAAAATAATCGAAATAAATAAATATATATATATAAAATGATAAAACCAAATTTTTTTCTAGGTCAAAATTTTTTAATAAATAAAAATATAATAAAAAAAATGATAAATTTAATTAATCCTAAAAAAAATAATTTTTTTTTAGAAATAGGAAGTGGAAGAGGTGAATTAACAAAAAAAATAATAAAATATACAAAAAACTTAATTACTCTTGAAATAGATAAAGAATTAATTAATATAACTAAAAAAAAAATTAAAAAAATTAATATTTTACACAAAGATATATTAAAATTTAATTTTAAAAATTATTTAAAAAAAAAAACTAGAGTAATAGGAAATATACCATATTATATTTCACATAAAATATTATTTAAATTAATAAAAAATATAAAATACATAAAAGATATACATATAACAGTTCAAAAAGAATTCGCTGAATCTATAACATCAAAAAAAGGAAAAAAAAAATATTCTAAAATAACAATAATATCAAACTATTTTTTTAAAATAAAAAAACTTTTATTTATAAATAAAAAAAATTTTTATCCAAAACCAAAAGTAAACTCAATATTTTTAGAAATTAAACCAAAAAAAAAAAAATACAAATTAATAAATTATAAAATTTTTAATCATATATTAAATAATTCATTTAATTATAAAAATAAAAAAATAATTAATAACTTAAAAAATATAATAAAAAAAAAACATCTAAAAAAAATAGGAATAAATCCAAATATAAGACCAAATAAAATATCTATAAAAAAATATTGCATTTTATCTAACTATATATATAAATTATATAAAAAAAATAAATAAACTGTAATAAAATACCTAAATATTATTAATTGATTTTAATAATCTAGATTTATATCTAGAAGATTTATTTACATGAATTACATTTTTAACTGAATATCTATCTAATAAAGATTGTAAAATAAAAAAATTTTTTAAAGCTAATTTTTTATCTTTCTTATTTATAAAGAATTTTACTTTTTTAATATATGTTTTTAATTTAGATTTTTTAATTTTATTTATTTTATTTCTAAATTTATTAATTAAAATTCTTTTTTTTGAAGATTTTATATTTACCATTTTATTAAACTCCTAAAAATTATTTTTTATAATATATTTTATTAAAAATTTTTAATAAATTTAAAGTTGAATCATCAAAATAAATATCTCTATCTAATTTACCAATATTTTTATTACATAAATAAGGAAAAATAAAATTAGATAATTTTTTTCCTAATTCTACACCTCATTGATCAAAACTAAATATATTTAAAATAATACTTTGAGTAAAAACTTTATGTTCATATAAAGATATTAAAGAACCTAACGTATAAGGATCAATTTTTTTAAGTAATATAGTATTACTAGGTCTATTACCAACAAATTTACAAAAATTTTTAATTTTATTATTATTATTAAAAATATTTTTTAAAAAAATTTTATCACCAAAAGCTAATGATTGAGTTTGAGAAAAAAAATTAGAAATTAATTTTAAATGAGATTTATTTACACTATTATCATTAATTATTTCAACAATAAAATCACAAGGAATAATATAAGTACCTTGATGAAGTAATTGATAAAATGAATGTTGAGATACAGTACCTATACCACCTCAAACAATAGGTGAAGTATTATAATCAAAAATTAAATTACCATTTCTATCTATATATTTACCATTAGATTCCATAATTAACTGTTGTAAATAATAAGGAAAATAATATAATTTTTCACTATATGGAATTATAATTTCATTACTAAATTTAAAAAAATTTGTATATCAAACACTTAATATAGATAAAATAATAGGAATATTATTTTTATAATCACTAGTAAAAAAATGAACATCCATATCATGAGCTCCATCTAATAATTTAACAAAATTACTATAACCTATAGCTAAAGAAATAGATAAACCAAAAGCAGAACAAAAAGAATATCTTCCTCCAACTCAATCATGTACTAAAAAAATATTATTTATATTTAAACCAAATTTAATTGATTCATTAAAATTACTAGATATTAAAATAAAATGATTATTTATAGAACATAAATTTTTATTAAAATAATTTAATATCCAATTACGAGCAATATTAGCATTAGATAATGTTTCTAAAGTAGTAAAAGTTTTAGAACATACTATAAAAATAGTTTCTTCAGGAGAAATTTTACTTATCACTTTTTTTATATCTAATACATCTATATTAGAAACAAAATAAAAATTTAAATTTTTATTTTTTTTATATAAATAAAGAGATTTAATAATCATACGAGGACCTAAATCAGATCCACCTATACCAATATTAACAATATTGGTAATTTTTTTACCAGAATAACCTAATCATTCACCACTTAAAATTTTTTTAGTAAAAAATTTTATTTTATTTAAATTAACATCTATATCTTTTTTTATATCAAAAAAACAACTGTTATTTTTAATAAAAAAATTATTTTTATCTCTAAGTAAAAAATTTAAAACTGGTTTATTTTCAGTAAAATTAATTTTTTCTCCAAAAAACATAGATAATATATTTTTTTTAAATTTTATTTCATTAAGTAAATCTATAAATAAATTTATTGTATCTAAATTAATAATATTTTTTGAATAATCAATTAATATTTTATTTTTAAAAAAAATAGAAAAATTTTTAAATCTATTTTTATCTTCTTTAAATAAATCAAATATTTTTACATTTTTAATAGACAAAAAATGATTTTTAATTATTTTTCAACTTTTAGTTTCAATAGGATTTTTAAACATAAAAATATAAGTTAAATAACTTTACATAAATAAATATAATGTTTATCATCATAAAAATTTAATTAATTTAAATTAAAAAAAAAATTAACATAAATTATTAATTAAATATAAAATATGAAATTAAAAAAAAAAAACTATATAAAAAATAACTTATACAACAAAAAAAATATATTTAAAAAAAGAATAAAAATAATATTAATAACACTATTAATTTTATTAATAATAATAATATATAAAATATATAAATTACAAGTAATAAAATATAAAAAATATTCTAATTTATCAAAACAAAACTACAGTAAAATAATTAATATTATACCATATAGAGGATTAATTTTTGATAGAAAAGGAATACCTTTAGTAAAAAATAAAAAATATTACTGTCTAGTAATTATACCAAATAAAATAAATAATATAAACAAAATAATAAATTTTTTAAAAAAAATAAATATACCTAAAAAAAAAATAGATGATTTAAAATTTAAAATAACAAATAAAAAAAATAATTTAAATACATATGTAATTTCTAAAGAAATTAATAAAAAACAAATAAATAATTATCTTTTTTATAAAAAATATTTAAGAGGAATATATATTATTAAATATTTTAGAAGATATTATTTATATAATAAATCAATTACACATATAATCGGATATGCTAATAAAAATAAAGTAAATAAAAATATAACAGGTAAAACAGGAATAGAAAAATATTATAATAATATTTTATTTGGAAAAAATGGATATAAAAAAATAATTATAAATAATAAAGGTAAAATATTAAATGTTTCTAATATTATATTTTCAAAACCAGGAAAAAATATAAAATTAACAATAAACATAAAATTACAAAATTTTATATATAATTTACTAAAAAATAATAAATCTTCTGTAATAATATCAAATCCAAAAAATGGAGAAATATTATCACTAATATCAACACCAAGTTACGATACAAATCTATTTACAAAAAAAATATCTTATAAAGAATATAATAAAATTATAAAAAATAAAAATAAAATATTAATTAATAAAGCAATACAAGAAATATATCCTCCAGCATCAACAATAAAACCTTACATTGTACTTGCTGCACTAAAAGAAAAAAATATAAAAATAAATTACATAATGTTTGATCCAGGATGGTGAAAACTACCTAAATCAAATAAAATTTTTTACGATTGAAAAAAATGAGGACATGGATTAATAAATATAAAAAAATCTATAGAAGAATCTTCAGATACATTTTATTATCAAATTGCGTATAATATGGGAATTAAAAAATTAATTAAATGAATAAAAATTTTCGGTTATGGAAAAAAAACTGGAATAGATTTACCAAATGAAAATAAAGGAATTATACCAAATAAAAAAATAATAAAAAAAAAAAATTGATATATAGGAGATACTATCTCTATAGGAATAGGACAAGGTCATTTAGCAATTACTCCAATACAAATACATAACTCTTTAATAACATTAATAAATAACGGAAAAAAAATAAAACTTCATTTATTAATGAAAATAAATAATAAAAATAAAATACAATACAATAAAAAAAAAATAATAAATATAAAAAAAAAATATTGAAATTTAATAAAAAAAAGTATGTACGGAGTTGCATATAATAAAAATGGTACAGCATATAAAGATTTTTTAAATACTAAATATAAATTAGCAGTAAAATCAGGAACAGCACAAGTTTATTCAATAAAAAAATATCAAAGATATAATAATAAAAAAAAAATAAATAAAAATCTTAAAGACCATACATTAATGAATGCATTTATACCTTATAAAAATCCAAAATTTGCAATAACAATAATATTTGAACATGGAGGAAATGGATTTAAAATAGGATATATAATGAGAAAAATTACCGATTTTATTTCAAAAAATAAAAATTCAATTTATTAAAAATTTTATTTTCATGAAAAAAAATATTATAAAAACAATAAAAAACATAGATAAAATAATATTTTTATGTACTATATTATTATCAATATACAGTATTATTTTAATATATAGTTCTAGTAATCAAAATATAAGTATAATTTTAAAAAAAATTTTACATATAATAATAAGTATATTAATTATGTTTTTTTTATCAAAATTAAATATTAATTTCTATAAAAAAAATGCTAATTTATTTTATATAATTTTAAATATATTATTATTATTTGTAATAATTAAAGGACATATAATAAAAGGAGCACAAAGATGAATAGATTTAAAAATAATAAAATTTCAACCATCAGAAATATCTAAAATAATTGTTATATTATTAATAGCTAATAAAATTAGTAACAATTATCCATTAAAATTTATAGATATAATTTATTGTATTATAGTTACCATAATACCAACAATATTAACATATTTACAACCAGATTTAGGAACATCATTATTAATTATAATATCAGGTTTAATTACATTATTTTTAGGAGGAATAAATAAAAAAAATATTTTTATATTAACAATATTAACAATATTTATGATACCTATATCATGAAAATTTTTATTACATGAATACCAAAAAAAAAGAATTATAACATTAATAAATCATAAAGATAAATTTAATAAAAATTATCATATTAATCAATCCAAAATTTCTATAGGATCAGGAGGAATATATGGAAAAGGAATATTATGTGGAACACAATCAAAATTTAATTTTATACCAGAAAATAATACAGATTTTATATTTACAACAATAGCAGAAGAAAATGGATTTTTAGGAATATGTATACTACTTTTAGTATATTCAATATTAATAATAAAAATATTTTTAATTTCAATAAAAAATAAAAATATTTTTTCAAAATTAGTAACAGCAAGTTTTTCTACTATTTTATCTATATATATATTTATAAATATAGGTATGGTAATTGGTATTTTACCAATAGTTGGTATACCATTACCTTTAATAAGTTACGGAGGATCATCATTAATAAGTATAATGTCAATGTTAGGTATTATTATTTCTATTAATAAAAAAAAATAAAAAAATGAATATAAAAAAAATAAAAACATACATATTAATAATAATATTTTTATTTAATATTAATAATACATATTCAAAAAATATCATAAATAATATTAAAGCAAAATCATTTATTTTAGTAGATTATAATTCAAAAAAAATATTAATACAAAAAAATCAAAATAAAAAACTATATCCTGCTAGCTTAACTAAAATAATGACAAGTTATATATTAACAGATTTATTAAAATCAAAAAAAAAAAAAAATAAAAATTATACAATTATAAAAAATAATGCATGATCAAAAAATAAAATATTCAAAAACTCTTCATTAATGTTTCTAAATAAAAATGAAAAAGTAAAAATAACTGATTTAAATAAAGGAATGATAATCCAATCTGGAAATGATGCATGCGTCGCTATATCTGAATATATAGCAAAAAAAGAAAAAATTTTTATAAAATTAATGAATAAATATGCTAAAAATATAGGTTTAAAAAATACAAAATTTAATACTGTTCATGGATTAGATAATAAAAAACAATATACTACTGCTAAAGATATGGTTAAATTAAGTATATTATTAATAAAAAATTTTCCAAAAGAATATAAAATATATAAAAAAAAATTTTTTATATATAATGGAATAAAACAAAATAATAGAAATAAATTATTATGAAATAAAAAATTAAATATAGATGGAATAAAAACAGGACATACAGAAAAAGCTGGATATAATTTAATTATATCAGCAATAAAAGGAAAAAGAAGACTAATATTAGTTATTTTAGGAAATAAAACAATACAAAATAGAGATAAAGACAGTATAAAATTATTAAAATGAGGATTTAAAAAATACTATACATATAGAATAATAAAATCAAAAAAAAACATAAATAAAATTAAAAAAAAATTTATAGGAACAAACAAAAATATATATATAACTAACAAAAAAAAATACACAATAAAAAAACATATATATTATAAAATATTTAAAATAAATAACTTATTTACAAAAAAATATCAAATAACAGGAAAAATATTTTATTTAATTAATAAAAAAAAAAATAAAAAATGTTTTTTTTTAATTAGTTTAAAAGAAAAAAAAAATAATATATTTTTTTTTATAAAAAACAAAATTAAAAAAATAATTAAAAAAAAAACAATTTAAAAAAAAATATGAAATATAAAATAACTAAAATAAATAAAGTAATAGTAGCATTATCTGGAGGAGTAGATTCATCAGTTACAATATGAATATTAAAACAAATTGGATTTTATATTGAGTGTGTATTTATAAAATGTTGAGAAGAAGATGATAAAAAAAATTTCTGTAATTCAAAAAAAGATTATAAAGATTCAAAAAAAATATGTAAATATTTAAATGTAAAATTACATAAAATAAACTTCTCATTAGAATATTGAAATAAAGTATTTAAAATATTTATAAAAGAACAAAAAAAAAATAAAACTTTAAATCCAGATATTTTATGTAATAAAAAAATAAAATTTGGATTATTTATAAAACTATCTATAAAAATATTAAAAGCAAACTATATATCTACAGGACATTATGTAAATAAAATAAGAAAAAAAAAAATATACTTATTATATAAAGGTATAGATAAAATTAAAGACCAAAGTTATTTTTTATATAATTTAAACCAAAAACAAATTAAAAAATGTATATTTCCACTAGGTAATTATTATAAAAAAAATATAAGAAAAATAGCATCAAATTTAAATTTAATAAATTCAAAAAAAAAAGATTCTATGGGTATATGTTTTATAGGAAAAAAAAACTTCAAATTTTTTATAAAAAAATATATAAAAAATAATCCAGGAAAAATAGTAAATATAAATAATGAAACAATAGGTTTACATAAAGGCCTTTTTTATTACACAATAGGACAAAGAAAAAATCTAAATATTAAAAAAAAAAGATCAACTAAACCATATTACGTAATAAAAAAAGATAAAAAAAAAAACAAATTAATAGTAGTAGAAGGAAAAAAAAATATACTACTTTATTATAAAGGTTTATATATAAAAAAAATTCATTTTATACATATAAAAAAAAAAATAAATTATCTTATATGTAAGATAAAAACTAGACATCAACAAAAAGAAACATCATGTAAAATTTTTTTTAAAAAAAAAATAAAAGTAATATTTAGTAAACCTATTTATGCAATAACACCAGGTCAATCAGCAGTTTTCTACAAAAAAAATATATGTTTAGGTGGAGGAATAATAATTAAAGGTATACCAATTAATAATAATAAGAAAAATCAATAAATTTTAAAAATAATAAACTTAATTTTTTTAATAAACTTAATCTATTATTTTTTATATTATCATTATTAACATTAATTTTAATTTTACAAAAAAAATTTTCTACTCTAGAAATAGACATAAAAAAATATAATAACAATTTATTATAATTTTTATTTAAAAAACAATTTAAAGATTTTTTTTCTAATCATAATATATATTTATATAATTTTATTTCTATTGAATTAAGAAAATAAAAACTATTAATTTTAAATAATTTTAAAAAATTAAATTTTAATATTATATTATTTATTCTCTTATTTACATTTACTAACATAATAAATTTTTCATTTCTATAAAAATATTTAACAGAATCCATTCTAGATTTTATATCTAAAAAATCAAATATATTTAAATTTATAAAAGAATTTATAATTTTTTTTCTATAACCTAATTCTAAAAAAATATTTATAGAACGTTTAAAAATAAATTTAATTATATATATAATTTTTTCTTTATTAAAATTTTTTTTATATAAATATATATTATATTTAATAACTTTATATAAATTAAAATAAAATTTACTATTTAAAATTATTTTAACTATTAATAAAGACAATCTTCTTAAAGCATAAGGATCATTATTTTTTTTAATATAAAAAGAATTATTTAATAAAGATATACCTATTAAAGTATCTAATTTATCAATTAAAGAAATAATATTACTATATATATCAACACTAATAATATCATTACAAAAATTAGGATAATAATGATCTCTAATTATAAAAGATATTTTATAAAATTCTTTATCTAATAAAGAATAATACATACCAATAATTCCTTTTAAATCATTATATTCCTTATATAAAGAAGTTGCTAAATCACATTTTATTAATAATATAGAATAAGATAAAATACTATTTTTTATATTTAAATAATTTAAATAAATAAACATTTTTTTAGATAAAAACAACATTCTTTTTATTTTATCAAAATATGTACCTAATTTATCATGAAAAATAATATTTTTTAATTTAGGTAAATAACTTATTAAACTAAATTTTCTATCTTTATTAAAAAAGAAAGAAATATTTTTTAACTTAGAATTAATTATTTTAATATAATCATTTTTTAAAAAAATATAATTTAAAGAATTTATTTCTATATTTAAAACTATAACAAAATAATTTAATAAATTTCCTTTTTTATCGTAAATAGAAAAACAATTTGTTTCTTTAATAACAAAATCTAATAATTCTTTAGGTAAAAATAAAAATTTTTTATTAAATTTTGATAATATTAATACAGGTCATTCTAACATCGAAACAATTTTATTTAAAAATTTTTTTTTATAAAAAAAACAAAAATTATTTTTTAATGATATATTTTTTAAAGAATTAATAATTATACTTTTACGAAAATAATAATCAACAATAACTTTTCCATAATTTAATAAAAAATTAATATAATTATTTGCATTATTCAATAAAATATTTTTTTTACCTATAAATCTATGACCAAATAAAATATTTTTAGATTTAATACCAAAAATATTAACATCTAAAATAATACTGTCATACATAACTACTAAATTATTTACTGGTCTTATAAAACTATAATTATTTTTTCCTCACCTCATTAATTTACGTTTTTTTTTTAAAAAAAATAAAGTATTTTTTAATATATTATTAATAAAAAAATTAATATTTCTAATAATTATTTTTTTTTTATAAAAAAATATTTTTTTTTTTTTACATTTAATATAAGAAATCATATTATGATTAATACCAATATTTTTAATCCAAAAATAAACTTTTTTATTTATATTACCTATATATTCATTATCATAAATTGATATTTTAGGACCATAAATTATATTATATTTTTCATTTATTATTTGATTATAAGAAATATTATAAACTAAACAAGATATTCTTCTTAAAGTAATATAAAAACTTATATCAGAATATAAAAAAAATTTTTTTTTTAACTCTAAAGATAAATAATAAACAAAATCTTTACCTAATTTTTTTAAGTTATCTATAGGCAATTCTTCAGTACCTATTTCTATTAAAAGAGTACCATTTTTATACATAATTTTTTTTTATAAAATTAATTACAACAATGAAATATAAATTTTTGCTATTTTATAAAATAAATTTCTAATACGAAAAATAAAATTTTTTCTTTCAATAATAGAAAAATAATTTTTAGAATCTAATATATTAAAATAATTTACAATTTTAACCGAAAATTCATAAGATAAAATAATTAATGGATTTTTTATAGAAATTAATCTTAATACTTCACGTTCATAATTTTCTATACAAGAAATTAAAAAATTAACATCAGAATAAATAAAATTATAAATATATTTTTCTTTTTCATTATCACAAAAAATATTTTTATACTTTAATAAACCATACTTACTATCATTTCATATTAAATCATATATATGATTAACATTTTGTAAATATAAAGATAACCTTTCTATACCATAAGTAATTTCACATAAAACTGGATTACATAAAAATCCTGCAACATTTTGAAAATAAGTAAATTGAGTTATTTCCATACCATTTAATCATATTTCTCATCCTATACCATAAGCACCTAAAGTTGGATTTTCTCAATTATCTTCTATAAAACGTAAATCACATAAAGATAAATCAATACCTAAATATACTAAAGAATCTAAATATAAATCCTGTATATTAATTAAAGTAGGTTTTATAATTACTTGATATTGATAATATTGTTGTAATTTATTAAAAGAAAAATTATATCTTCCATCTATAGGTCTTCTACATAATTGTAAATAAGAATAAAAAACATAATTCTTATTTAAAGAATTAAAAAAAGTAATAGGATGAAATGTAGCAGCACCAACTTCCAAATCTATAGGATGAACTATATTACTACCTAAACTAGATCAATATTTAGATAATTTAAAAATTAATTTTTGTATAGTAAACATAAATTAAAAAAATAAAATTAAATTAATTTATTTTAATAAAAATTTAACTCTATTAAAATTTACAGAACACATTAACTGATAACTAACAGTATTAGCAAATTTTGCTACATAATCTATATGTAAATTTTCACCTCATAACTCAACATCATCTCCAATTTTAATACCAAAATAATTATCTAGTAAATCTACTATCATAATATCCATAGATATATATCCTAATATTTTAGCTTTAAATTTATAATTTATCAAAACAAAAAAATTATTTGATAAACACCTAGGATAACCATCAGCATAACCACAAGATACAATACCAATAATTCTATCTTTATTAGAATAAAAACTATTATTATAACCTATAAATTGACCTTTTTTTACTATTTTAATATCAATAATTTTACTTTGAAAAGTTACTACAGGTTTAAAACCATATTTAGATATATCAATAAAATTTCCTGTAGGAGAAGAACCATACAGTAGAATACCTATTCTAACTCAATTAGTTTTTAACATTTTTATATTTCAAATTAAACTAGAAGAACTATATATAGAAATATTTTTAAATTTAAAATTAAAAATATTTTTATAAAAATCATCAAAATAAATATTTTTTTTATATTTTGATAAATGAATCATTAAAGATATATTTTTTATAATAAAAATAAATTTTAAAATATAAAAAATTCTTTTAAAGTTTAAAAAATTAAAACCTAATCTATTTAAATCACTATTTAATTTTAAATAAACATTAATTTTTTTATTAACATTGATTTTTTTTAATAATTTTATTTGTCAATAACTATGAATAACAACAGTAATATTTAATTCAAAACATAATTTTAACTCTTCCAAATCAAAATAACCTTCTAATAATAAAATAGAATTTTTATATCCTAAATCACGTAAACATATAGCTTCATCTATAGTTAAAACAGCAAAACCATCTATATTATAGATAGATAATATTTTATAAATATTTTCTATACCATTTCCATAAGCATTACTTTTAATAACTATTCACACTTTTTTATTTAATGATAATTTACGAATTAATAAAAAATTATTTCTTAAATTACTAATATTAATAATATTAAATATAGGTCTTATCATAAAAATTAATTAATAATTTTTTTTATAAAAAATAAAACATTATATATATATAAAATATTTTTATATATTTAAAATAAAAATATTTAAATTTTATTAAAAAATACAAGTTAAACAACTATTTTTTATAATTTTAAACAAATTCTATATATGCAATTGGAGAATTATCACCATTACGAAAACCACATTTTAATATTCTAGTATAACCACCATTAAAATTAATATATTTTGGACCTAAAATATTAAATAATTTATTAACTATAATTTTATTTCTTATACGAGAAAATAATAATCTCCTATTAGAAATATTATTAACAAAAGAAATATTAACTACACGTTCAACTAAAATTCTTAACTCTTTAGCTTTAGCTAAAGTAGTTCTAATATTTTCATAATTAATAAAAGAAATTAACATATTTCTAAACATAGATTTTCTATGACTACTATTACGATTTAATTTTCTACCACAATTTTTATGACGCATAAATATAATTCCTTTAAATTAAAAATTTTATATTTATTTTTTTATATTAATAGGAGGTCAATTTTTTAATTTCATACCTAAAATTAAACCTTTTGAAGATAAAACATTTTTAATTTCAGTTAAAGATTTTTTTCCTAAATTAGGAGTTTTTAATAATTCAATTTCAGTTTTTTGTACTAAATCACCAATATAATAAATAGATTCTGTTTTTAAACAATTTGCTGATCTTACTGTTAATTCTAAATCATCAACAGATGATAATAATATAGGATCAAAATATATTTTTTTTTTTTTAACCTTAGATATATCATTTTTATTTAAATCCACAAAAGAATCTAATTGATTAACTAATATAGTTGCAGCTTTACGTATAGCAACATCTGGTTTAATAGTACCATTAGTTTCTAATTTAATAATTAATTTATCTAAATCTGTACGTTGACCTACACGAGTAGATTTAACTTTATATGAAACACGTTCTATAGGAGAATATAAAGCATCTACTAATAAATTACCAATTAATAAATTACTATCATTTTTTTTTATACTATTAATTCTAGAAGAAGAAGAAACATATCCTCTACCTAACTGAACACGAATACGCATACTAATAAAAGAATTAATATCAGTTAAATTACATATAACATAATTAGGATCTACTATATAAATATCTTGATCACAAGTTATATCTGAAGCAAATACAGAACCAATACCTTTTTTTTTTATATACAAAAAAGCTTCTTCTTTATCATCATTTAATCTAATAAATAATCTTTTAAGATTTAAAATAATATCTGTAATATCTTCTAATATTCCGTTTTTAGAATTATATTCATGTAATACATTTTCTATTTCAACTTCAGTAACAGCATAACCAGGTATAGAAGATAATAAAATACGCCTTAAAGAATTACCTAATGTATATCCAAAACCTCTTTCTAAAGGTTCCAAAATAATTTTAGAATAATTTTTAGATATATTTATTACATCAACTAATTTAGGTTTTAAAAGTTTTGACGAATAAAACATAAAATATAAATATCTCCACAAATAATTTATTTAGAATAAAATTCTAAAACAAGATATTCATAAATATCAGCAGATAAAAATTTACGATCAGGTACATTTTTAAAAATACCTCTCATTTTTTTTATATCAACTTCAATTCATACAGGAATTTCACGTTGTTTAAATAATTCTAAAGAATATTTAATACGTTCTTGATTTTTAGCTTTAAAACTAACTTCAATAATACTATTAGGACAAACTAAATAAGAAGGAATATTAACAATTCTATTGTTAACAACAATTAATTTATGATTTACTAATTGTCTAGCTTCATAACGTGTAGAACCAAAACCCATTCTATAAACTATATTATCTAACCTTCTTTCTAAGAATTGCAATAAAATTTCTCCAGTATTACCCTTTAATCTAACAGATTTTTTATAATAATTTAAAAATTGTTTTTCTAAAATACCATATATACGTTTTATCTTTTGTTTAGCACGTAACTGTAATCCATAATCAGATAATCTAGATTTTCTATACCCATGTTGTCCAGGTAAACGATCTATTTTACATTTTGATTCAATACTACGTAAATTAGATTTTAAAAATAAATCACTACCTTCACGACGACTTAGTTTTAATTTAGAACCTAAATATTTTGCCATAATTAATTTACTTTTAAAAAAAATTAATAATTTTTATATTATTTAAACACGTCTTTTTTTAGGTGGTCTACATCCATTATGTGGTATAGGTGTAACATCATTAATATCAGTTATATTAAAACCAGCTGAATTAAGAGTTCTAATACTAGATTCACGACCAGGACCAGGACCACTAACCATAATTTCTAAATTTTTTATACCATAATTTTTAATAGATTCAACACATCTTTCAGTAGCTACTTGAGCTGCAAAAGGAGTAGATTTTCTAGAACCTCTAAAACCAGAACCACCAGAAGTTGCTCATCCTAATACATTTCCATTAGTATCAGTAATACTAATAATAGTATTATTAAATGAAGCATATATATGTGCTATTCCATTCAAAATTTTTTTTTTAATTTTTTTACGATTTTTTTTTAAAATTTTAGACATATTTTTTTTTACCTAAAATATTTTATTTTCTAAATTTATTTAATTTTCTACAAGTTTTAGCATTAGTTTTTGTTCTTTGACCTCTTACAGGTAAACCTTTACGATGACGTAAACCTCTATAAGAACCTAAATCAACCAATCTTTTAATATTTAACATTACTTCTCTACGTAAATCTCCTTCAATTAAAAACTCAGAAATTTTATCTCTTATTAATTTTAATTGATTAATATTTAATTCTTTCACTTTAATAAAATAATTTATTCTAATTGAATCACAAATTAACTTAGCTCTATATTTACCTATTCCATATATATACATTAAAGAACATAAAATATTTTTCTCATCAGGAATATTTACTCCAGCTATTCTAGTCATATAAAATATCCATAAAATTAAATAATTAACACTTAACCTTGTCTTTGTTTATGTTTAGGATCAGATTTACAAATTACCCTAACAACACCTTTACGTTTTACTATTCTACAATATAAACAAATTTTTTTTACAGAAGCACGAACTTTCATATATTTATAAACTATTTTTTCTTAACATATTTAAATATCTATTAGACATTATTAATGTTTGAATTTGAGATATAATTTCCATAATAACTACTATAACTATTAATAACGAAGTACCACCAAAATAAAATGGTACACCAATAACTTCATACATAAAATCAGGTATAATACATATTATACTCATATATAAAGAACTAAATAAAGTTAACCTCAAAATAATTTTATTTAAATAAACAGAAGTATTATATCCAGGACGAATACCAGAAATATAAGCTCCAGATTTTTTTAAATTATCAGAAATATCTTTAGAATTATACATTAATAATGTATAAAAAAAAGAAAAAAATATTATCAAAAACAAATAAAAAAATAAATATAAAAAATTTCCAGGAAAAATAAAATTAAATAAATAAGATACAATCTTAGAACTAAAATTACTTTTTAATCAAATTAATATAATAGATGGAAAAACCATAATACTAGAAGAAAAAATAGCTGGTATAACACCAGACATATTAATTTTAAAAGGTAAATAAATATCATTAGACGAAAAAAAATATTTACCTCTAGGATATTTACTTGTAGCATATGAAATTAATATTTTTCTTTGAGAAATTTCTATAAATACAATAAAATATATAATAAACAAAACTAAAAATAAAATTATTAAAATTTTATAATATAGAAAACTGTTTAATTTAATTTGATTAAACAATTTTAATATAGATTTAGGTAAATTAGATATTATACTTATAAAAATTATCATCGATACACCATTACCTATACCTTTTTCAGTAATCTGTTCACCTAATCACATTAAAAAAATAGTACCAGTAATAACACTAATAGATGAAATAAAATAAAAACATACATTATTATTAAATATAACTTTATCTATACCTTTTAAATTTTTTATTACTACAGAAAAAATAATTGATTGAAAAAAAGTTAATAATAATGTTAAATAACGTGTATATTGATTAATTTTATATTTACCTAAAGAACCATCTTTTTTTAATTCTATAAAATAAGGAAAAACTATAGTAAATAGTTGTATTATTATTGATGAAGAAATATATGGCATTACACCTAAAGCAAAAATAGATGCATTAAATAAAGATCCACCAGAAAAAATATTAAATATATCTATAAAATTACTATGATTATTTTTTAATAAATTATTTAATAAAAATATATTTATACCAGGAATAGAAATAAAAGTACCTATTCTAAATATAAATATTGCAAAAAATAAAAATAATAATCTACTTTTTAATTCTTTCAAACTATTTAAAATATTACTAAAAAAAACATTATTAATACTCATAAATATAATTTATTTACAATTTAAAAAAATTTAATTAATTTACAAACTCTAGAAGACATTTTAATATTATTATCTGAAATTTTAATATTATTATTATTAAAATTATTACTAAATATTATCTTAACTAACTTAGTTTTTAAAGGAATTATTTTTTTTTTTTTTAATAAATTTATATTAATAATAGTACCAGAACTAAAAATATTTAAAACACATAAACGTAATTCAAATATATTTTTATATTTATATTTTTTAAAACCAAATTTAGGTATTCTTCTATAAAAAGGAGTTTGACCACCTTCAAAACATCTTCTAATTTTAGATCCAGATCTAGATTTTTGACCTTTATGACCCCTACCACTAGTTTTACCTAAACCAGAACCAATACCTCTTCCTAAACGTTTAATTTTTTTTAATTTAACAGAAGGAAATAAATTATTTAATGATAACATTTTTTTAAATTAACCTAATAAAATTATTATAAAAAAAATATATTTAAAATAAATATAAAAAATTTAAAAAGAAAAAATTTCTCTTAAAAATTTACCTCTTTTATTTGCTATATATAAAGGAGATTCTATACTAGATAAAGCACTCATTGTAGCTTTCACTACATTTATAGGATTACTAGATCCATAAGATTTAGATAAAATATTTTTAATACCAGCTACCTCAAAAATAGATTTCATTGATTTACCAGCTATAATACCTGTACCTTCACATGCAGGTTTAATAAATACAATTGTACTCGTATAAAATCCTTTAATTTCATACCTTATAGTACCATTTTTATTTAAAAAAATATTAATCATATTTTTTTTAGATTTATCTATAGATTTTTGTATTGCTAAAGGAACCTCACGAGCTTTACCATAACCATAACCTACTTTACCATTACCGTTACCAACTACAGTTAATGCAGTAAAAGAAAAAACCCTACCACCTTTTACAGTTTTAGATACCCTATTTACATAAATTAATTTTTCATTAAATTCATTATTATTTATTTTATTCATATAAAAACCTAAAACAATAAACCATATTTTCTAGCATAATCAGCTAATAATTTAATACGACCATGATATTTAAATCCAGAACGATCAAAAACTACATTTAATATACCTCTATTAATAGATCTTTTAGCAATTAATTTACCTACTTTTTTTGCTGCAATTAAATTTCCAGTATTTTTTTTAAAAAAAATATCTTTCTCTAAAGTAGATGCACAAACTAAAACAAAAGAATAATTATTTCTATAATTAATTATTTGTGCATAAATATGTCGAGAAGTTTTATAAACAACTAAACGTAATTTATTATATTTCTTATATAAAAAACGTATTTTTTTACATCTACGTAAACGATTTTTTTTTTTATTCATAAATAAACATTAATATATTTATATTATTTAATTTTTTTTTTATGTTCTTTAATACGAACTACCTCATTATAATAACGTATACCTTTTCCTTTTTTATATTTTTCAGGAGGACGAAAAGACCTTATTTTAGAAGAAACTCTACCAACCAACTCTTTATTTCAACCTTTTACAATAATTTCATTATTATCAGAACAATTTATATAAACATCATTAGGTATAAAATATTTTATAATATAAGAAAAACCTAAATGTAAAAATAAAATATTATTTTTTACATAAGCTTTATAACCAATACCTATAATAATCAATTTTTTTGTAAAACCATAAATCATACCTATAATTAAATTATTTATAATTGAACGTGATGTACCAGCATACATTCAATTTCTATTAGAAATATTATTTATTTTAAAATAAATTTTATTATCTAATAAATAAGGAATTACAAACTTATGTACAGTATTTTTAATTTTTAAATTACCTTTAATTAAAGTAACAACATTATTTTTTATACTAACTAAAATAGTTTTAGGTATAATAATTGGATTTTTAGCAATACGAGACATATATACAACCAACATTAATAAACATTACAAATAATTTCACCACCAATATTTAAAGAACGTGCTTTTTTATCAGATAAAATTCCTTTTGAAGTAGATATAATAGAAATACCTAAACCAGATCTAACAATAGGTAAATTATTACAAGATTTATATATACGTAATCCAGGACGACTAATTCTTATAATTTTAGATATAACTGGAGAACCTAAAAAATATTTTAATAAAATAACAATAATTTTCTTATTTTTATAAACCATAAATTTATATTTTTTAATAAAACCTTCAATATATAAAATATTTAAAATAGACTCTTTATATTTTGAATAATAAGTTAAAATTTTTTTTTTTCTCGATAACTGAGAATTTCTTATACAAGTGAACATATCACTTATAGGATCTTGCATACTCATAAAATAATCCCAATATTAATTATCAACTTGATTTTTTTAAACCAGGTATATCACCTCTAACTGCAAACTCACGAAATTTAATTCTACTTAATCCAAATCTACGTAAATAAGCATGAGGTCTACCTGTATATAAACATCTATTACGATGACGAATAAAACTTGAATCTCTAGGTAAAGATTGTAATTTAATTATTGCTTTTCATCTTTCTGAACTAGATGATTTATTATTAGAAATAATTTTTTTTAATTTTTTTCTTATTAAATAAAATTTTTTTATTAATATAGTTCTTTTTTTTTCACGAGCTATAATAGATTTTTTTGTCATATATTTAAAAATAAATAATTATTTATTAGAAGAAAAAGGAAAATTAAAACATGATAATAATGAAAAAGATTCTTCAATATTGAAAGTATTAATAATTAACGAAATATTCATACCATGTAAATAATTTACCTTACTATAATCAATTTCAGGAAAAATAGTATTTTCTTTAATACCTATATTTAAATTAGCATATTTATCAAAAGATTTTATTGAAAAACCACGAAAATCTCTTATTCTAGGTATAGATATAAATATTAATTTATCCAAAAAATTTCACATCATTTTTTTTCTTAAAGTAACTTTACACCCAATTGGACTATTATGACGAACTTTAAAATTAGAAATAGATTTTTTAGATTTAGTAATTATAGGTTTTTGACCAGAAATTAATTTTAAATTTAAAAAAACATCATCTATTTTTTTTTTTTCTAAAGAAAAACTATTTAAAGACACATTTAATACTATTTTAACTATTTTTGGTACTTCCATTATAGAAGTATAATTAAATTTTTTAACTAATTTTTTTTTTACAACATTATTATATAAATTTAATAATTTACTCATAAAAAATTTATAATATCATTTTATTACGTTTTAAATAACGAACTTTTTTATTTTTATTAAATTTAAATCCAACTTTAGAAATAATATTTTTATTACAAAAATGACTAATATTAGATATATTTATTAAAGATTCTTTACGAAAAATTCCTCCAATAATATTTCTATTAGGTATAGATTTTTGGTGTTTAAAAACTAAATTTAATCCACTAATTATAACTTTATTAAATTTTATTTTCTTTATAATACCTTTTTTACCTCTATCTTTACCAGTAATAATAATTACTTCATCATTAACACGAAATCTACTAGACATAAAAATACCTAAATATTAAAAATTTAAATTACTTCAGGAGCAAGAGATACAATTTTCATAAATTTTTCAGATCTTAATTCTCTAGTAACTGGACCAAAAATTCTTGTTCCTATTGGTTGTTCATTAGAATCATTTAATAAAACACAAGAATTATCATCAAATCTAATTATAGATCCATCAAATCTACGTACACCAAACCTTGTTCTTACAATAACTGCTTTTAATACTTCACCTTTATTCACTTTACTTATAGGAACAACTTCCTTAACAACTATCTTAATTATATCACTAATATATGCATATTTACGATTAGTACCACCTAATACTTTAATACACATAACAATTTTTGCTCCTGAATTATCTGCAACTAATAACAATGATCTTTCTTGTATCATAAAAAAATTACCACTAAATTTAATTAATTTTTTTTATAATTTTACTTAATTTTCAAGATTTATTTCTAGAAAAAGGACAACATTCTTTTATTTCAATAAAATCACCAATATTACATTTATTATAATTATCATGAACATAAATTTTAGATTTTTTTTTTATATATTTACCATAAATTTTATGTTTTACTAATCTATAAATAACTACAATTAAAGTTTTATTCATTTTATTACTTATTACATAACCTTTTATTTTTCTTTTTTTTTTTTTCATAAAAAAAAATATTTTTCTCCTTAATATTTAAAAAAGTTTTTATTCTTGCTATATCTTTTTTATACAAAGAAATTAAATGAGTATTTTTTAATTGATTTAAAGATAATTTCATACGTAAATAAAAATATTTTTTTAATAAACATAATAATTCTATATTTAATTCTTCAATACTTTTATTTTTCAATAATTTATTATTAATCATAGTAATAAGTCTTTAATTACAAAAATTGTTTTAACAGATAATTTAGCACCAGCTAATCTAAAAGCTTTTTGAGCTAATTTTTTACTAATTCCATCAATTTCATATAAAATTTTACCAGGTTTTATAACAGAAATTCAATATTCTACATTACCTTTACCTTTACCCATACGAACTTCTAAAGGTTTTTTAGTTATAGGTTTATCAGGAAAAATTCTTATCCATACAAAACCTTGCTTTTTCATTACACGAGTAATAACACGACGAGCTGATTCAATTTGTTTTGAAGAAATACTACCTCTAGTTATAGCTTTTAATCCAAAACTACCAAATTTCAATTCAGTATCATTAGATATACCTCTATTACGTCCTTTTTGTACCTTTCTATATTTAGTTTTTCTAGGTTGTAACATAAAAAAAATCTCCAAATTAAATTATTTTTTTTTACTTATAAATTTATAATATCTTTTTATACTTAAAATATTATTATGATTTAATTTTATTGAATGAAATTTATCTAAAATTTCACCTTTAAAAACCCAAACCTTAATACCTATTACACCATAATTAGTAAAAGCTTCAGAAAAACTATAATCAATATCAGCTCTTAAAGTATGTAAAGGAACTCTACCTTCTTTATATCATTCAGTTCTAGCAATTTCTGTACCTCCTAATCTACCACTAACCTGTATTTTAATACCTTTAGCACCATAACGCATAGCATTATTAATTGATCTCTTCATTACCCTTCTAAACATAATTCTTCTTTCTAACTGAATAGATATATTATCTGCTATTAATTTAGCATCTAATTCAGGTTTACGAACCTCAAATATATTAATTTGAGATGGAACACCAGTAATTTTAGTAATATATTTTCTTAATTTTTCTATATCTTCACCTTTTTTTCCTATAACAATACCTGGACGAGCAGTATATATAGTAATTCTAATACTTTTTTTAGCTGGTCTTTCTATCAATATCTTAGATATTAAAGCTTTAAATAATTTTTTTAATAAAAATTTACGTACAGTAAAATCACTTTTTATATTAATAGAAAAATCTTTTTTATTAGAAAATCAAATAGAATTTCAAATTTTTGTAATACCTAAACGAATAACATTAGGATGAACTTTTTGTCCCATATTCATTATACCCTATTAATTAATTATTTAAATAAAAATTTATTCATTACACGAAATAAATATATTAATATGACTTGTACGTTTTATAATATAATTAACTCTACCTTTAGCTCTAGGCATAATACGTTTAGTAAAAGATGCACTATCTATATAAATTTTAGATATTTTTAAAATATTTTCTCTATTTATACCTTTATTATTATAAGCATTAGAAATAGCAGATAATAAAACTTTTTTTATTAAATACGAAGCTTTTTTTTTTGTATAATTTAATATATTTAAAGCTAAATTAACTTCTTTACCTCTTATTAAATTTGCCACTAATCTTAGTTTTTGAGCAGATGATCTCACAAAATTACCTTTAGAAAAAACTTCTAACATATTAAAATCCTAAAATAAATTTAATCTTTTTTAATTTTTTTTCCAGAAGATAAATGACCTTTATAAGTTCTAGTAGGTGAAAATTCACCTAATTTATGACCAATCATATCTTCAGTTATATATACAGGAATATGATATCTACCATTATGAACAGATATAGTTAAACCTACCATATTTGGTAATACAGTAGATCTTCTAGATCATGTACGTATAGGTTTTTTATCATTTAATTTAATAGCTTTTTCAATTTTTTTAAACAAATGAAAATCAATAAAAGGACCTTTTTTAAATGAACGAGACATTTTAAAACCTTAAATTATTTTTTTAAACGAGATTTAATAATAAACATATTAGTACGTTTATTACTACGTGTTTTTTTTCCTTTAGTTTTTTTACCCCAAGGAGTAACAGGATGTTTTCCAAAATTTCTTCCTTCACCACCACCATGTGGATGATCTATAGGATTCATAGCAGTACCACGAACTGTAGGTCTAATACCTAACCAACGAGAAGAACCTGCTTTACCTAAAACACGTAACATATGTTCAGAATTTCCAACTTCACCTAAAGTAGCTTTACAAAAACAACTTATTTTTCTAATTTCACCAGATCTTAATCTTAAAATAACATTTTTATTTTCCTTAACCATAATTTGAGAATATGAACCAGCCGATCTAGATAATTGACCTCCTTTTCCTGGAAAAATTTCTATATTATGAATAAAAGAACCAATAGGTATATTACTTAAAGGTAAACAATTACCTACTTTAATAGGAACATTAAAACCAGAAATAATCACATCACCAATACTTAATCCTTTAGGATATAAAATATATCTTCTCTCACCATCTTTATATAAAATTAAAGATATATATGAAGACCTATTAGGATCATATTCTATACGTTTAACTATACCAGTTATATTATCTTTATTTCTTTTAAAATCTATAATACGATATTTTTTTTTATGACCACCACCAATATGTCTTACAGTAATACGACCAAAATTATTACGACCACCAGTTTTTTTTTTTTTTTTTAATAAAGGTAAATAAGGTCTACCTTTATATAAAATTTTATTTGTAATTTTAACTCTATGTCTACAACCTGGAGAAGTTGGTTTATATTTAACAATTACCATACATAACCTAATTATTTTAATAAATTATTAAAATCTAAATTTTGATTTTTTTTAAATATAATGAAAACTTTTTTTCAACTTCTAAAATAAAAAGTATTGCTATTTTTATTTTTTTTTTTTTTTTTAACTAATAAAGTTCTTATCTTTTTTACATTTAAATTAAATATTTTCTTTATAGAAAATAATATTTCTAATTTATTAATATTTTTATTTACTTTAAAAACTAAAGTATTATTTTTTTTTAATAAAAAAGATGACTTTTCAGAAAAATAATTTTTTTTAAAAAAATTAAAATATTCTTTTTTATTTACCATTTAATAATCTTCCTTCTATAATTTTAATAGATTCATAAGTAAATATAATATCTTTATAATTTATTAAATCAATAATATTAATATTATTAATATCACAAACACGAACATTATATAAATTACGAGATGCTAAAAATAAATTATTATCAAATTTTTTAATTACAATTAATAACTTAACAAATTTTAAAATCCTTAATTTTTCTATTAAAAATTTAGTTTTAGGTAAATTAATAGAAAAATCATTTAAAATATGTAATCTAGATTGTCTTAATAATTCAGATAAAACACTCTTTAAAGCATTACAATACATTTTTCTATTAACTTTAGAAAAATATTTTCTATTTTTAGAAGCAAAAGTAACACCACCAGAACGTCATATAGGACTCTTAACAGAACCAGATCTTGCTCTACCTGTACCTTTTTGTCTTCAAGGTTTTCTATTTGAACCAGATACATCAGATCTAGATTTTTGACATGAATTACCTTTACGATAATTTATTTTATAAGATTTAATTATTTGATGAACTAAAGACATATTAAATTTAACATTAAAAACCTTATCAGATAAAATTATATTATTATTATTATCCTTTAAAGATATATTCATAAATTTAATCTATTTTAAATTATTTTTTATAGATGATTTTATTTTTAAAATATTACCATTAAATCCAGGTACACAACCTTTAATTAACATTAAATTATTTTTTTTATACAATTTAATAATTTTCAAACCATGTATAGTAACTTTACTATTACCTAAATGACCCGACATTTTTTTTCCTTTAAAAACTTTACCTGGAGTTTGATTTTGACCTATAGAACCAGGAACTCTATGAGATAAAGAATTACCATGAGTACTATCTTGAGAACTAAAATTTCACCTTTTTATAGTACCACAAAAACCTTTACCTTTAGAAATACCTGTAATATCAACTCTATTAACATTTTTAAATAAATTTATATTTAAATATTGACCAACATTTAAATGAATATTTTTTAAATAAGGTATTTCTCATAAACCAATACCAGGTTTAATATTTAATTTATTAAAATAACCTAATTTAGGTTTATTTATCTTTTTTATTTTTTTACAAAAAACTGTAATTTGAGTAAAATATTTACTATTATTTTTCTTTATACAAGTAATAACATTTTTTTCTATTTTAATTACAGTAACAGGAATAGATAAACCATTATTTAAAAATATTCTAGTCATACCTATTTTTTTACCAATTAAAATAATCATACTATTTATTAACCTAAACTAATTTGAACATCTACACCAGAGGCTAAATTTAATTTCATTAACGCATCTACAGTTCTCTCAGTAGGTTCAACAATATCAATTAAACGCTTATGTGTCCTAATTTCATATTGATCTCTAGCATCCTTATCAACATGAGGAGAAACTAAAATAGTAAAACGCTCTATAGATGTAGGTAAAGGTATAGGACCACAAACCTGAGCACCAGTTTTTTTAGCTGTTTCAACTATTTCCAATGTAGATATATCTATTAAACGATGATCAAAAGATTTTAATTTTATACGAATTCTTTGATTTATCATTTACAAACCTACCTATTTAAAAAAACATAAATTTTAAGAAATAATTTTACTTACTATACCTGCACCTACTGTACGTCCACCTTCTCTTATAGCAAAACGCAATCCTTCATCCATAGCTATAGGATTAAATAATTTAACCAATATTTTAACATTATCTCCAGGCATAACCATTTCTACACCTTTTGGTAATTTTATAGTACCAGTAACATCAGTTGTTCTAAAATAAAATTGTGGACGATAACCATTTAAAAAAGGTGTATGTCTACCACCTTCTTCTTTTGATAAAATATAAACTTCAGATTCAAAAGAAGTATGAGGATTAATTGTACCAGGTTTAGATAATACTTGACCTCTTTCTATATCTTCTCTTTTAATACCTCTTAATAAAACACCAACATTTTCACCCGCTCTTCCTTCATCAAGAAATTTACGAAACATTTCTATACCTGTACATATAGATTTTTTTGTACTTCTTATACCAACAATTTCAACTTCCTCACCAACTTTTATAATACCTTTTTCTACTCTACCAGTAACAACAGTACCTCTACCAGATATAGAAAATATATCTTCTATAGGTAATAAAAAAGGTTTATCTAAATTTCTTACTGGATCAGGAATATATTTATCTAAAATATTTGATAAATCCAAAATTTTATTTACTCATTTATCTTCACCATCTAAAGCTTTTAACGCCGAACCTCTTATAATAGGAGTTTCATCACCAGGAAACTCATATTGAGTTAATATATCTCTAACTTCCATTTCAACTAATTCTAATAATTCTTCATCATCAACCATATCACACTTATTTAAAAATACAACTATATAAGGAACACCAACTTGACGAGCTAATAAAATATGTTCCCTAGTTTGAGGCATAGGTCCATCAGTAGCAGCTACTACTAAAATAGCACCATCCATTTGAGCAGCACCTGTAATCATATTTTTAATATAATCAGCATGACCTGGACAATCTACATGAGCATAATGTCTTATTCCAGTATCATATTCAACATGAGAAGTATTAATTGTAATACCTCTTTCTTTTTCTTCTGGAGCATTATCTATTTGATCAAAAGAATAAGGTTTACCACCATACTTTTTTGATAAAATTGTAGTAATAGCAGAAGTTAACGTTGTTTTACCATGATCTACATGACCTATAGTACCAACATTTAAATGAATTTTTGAACGTTCAAATCTTTCTTTTGACATAAAAATTAAATTCCAATATATATTATTAATTACGTAAATCTATTATTTTTTTACAAACATAACTAGGTGCAACAATATATTTATAAAATTTCATAGAATATAAAGCACGACCTTGAGTTTGAGATCTTAAATCTGTAGCATAACCAAACATTTCAGATAAAGGAACATAAGATTTAATTAATTTACCTAAATTAATATCATTAATTTTATCTATAACACCTCTACGTCTATTTAAATCACCTATAACATCACCCATATATTCTTCAGGAGTTTCAATATCAACTTTCATAATAGGTTCTAATAAAGTAGGTTTAGATTTTAAAAAAGCTTTTTTAAATGCAATAGATGCAGCAATTTTAAAAGCTATTTCAGAAGAATCTACATCATGATAAGAACCATAAAATAATCTTACCTTAATATTTATAACCGGATAACCAGCTAAAGGACCAGATTTTAATTGATCTCTTATACCTTTATCTATAGCAGGAATATATTCATTAGGTATAATACCTCCTTTAATATCATTTATAAATAAATAACCATTATCAGATAAAGAAAATTCACTTAAAGATAAAGGATACAAATCTATTACAACATGTCCATATTGTCCTCTACCACCAGTTTGACGTATATATTTACCTTCAATATTTTTAACATTACCTAATATAGTTTCTCTATATGCAACTTCAGGTTTACCTGTATTACAATTTATATTAAACTCTCTTTTCATTCTATCAACAATAATTTCTAAATGAAGTTCACCCATACCAGATATTATAGTTTGATTAGATTCATTATCAAAAGAATATTTAAAAGAAGGATCTTCTTTAGATAATCTAGATAAAACAATACCCATTTTTTCTTGATCAATTTTAGTTTTAGGTTCTAAAGATATAGAAATTACCGGATTAGGAAAATCAATTTTTTCTAAAATAATAGGGTTATCTATATCACATAAAGTATCACCAGTAATAACATCTTTTAAACCTATAGCAGCAGCTATATCTCCAGCAAAAACTTCTTTTATTTCACTTTTTTTATCAGCATGAATTTGAACAATACGACCTATACGTTCACGCTTATTTTTAGTTGAATTTAATACAATATCTCCAGATTTAATACAACCAGAATATACCCTTAAAAAAGTTAAATTACCAACAAAAGAATCATTAGTAACTTTAAAAGCTAATGCTGAAAAAAAATCTTTATCATCAATTAAACGTTTTAAACTAGAATTATTAAAATCTAAACCATTAACACAATATATATCTTTTGGAGAAGGTAAATAATCTATTATAGCATCTAATAAAAGTTGAACACCTTTATTTTTTAAAGCTGTACCACATGTAACTAATAAAACATTATTTTTTAAAACTTCAGATCTAAGTACAACTTTAATATCTTCTTCACTAAATTTAATACCCTTAAAATATTTAGACATTAAAATATCAGAAGAATCAGCTACAAATTCAATTATCTTATTATGTCAAAAAATAGACTCTTTATACATTTTATCAGATAAATTATTTATTTTATAATTTAAACCATTATTATCATTAGTTCAAATTACAGATTTTAAATTTATTAAATCAATTACTCCAGAAAAATTTTCTTCAGATCCTATAGGAATCTGTAAAGGTATTACTATAACTTTAAATTTTTTTTCTAATTGCTTAATTACATTAAAAAAATCTGCTCCAACACGATCCATTTTATTTATAAAAGCAATACGTGGAACAGAATATTTATTAACTTGTTTTCATACAGTTTCTGATTGAGGTTGAACACCACCAACTGCACAATAAATCATAATAGCACCATCTAAAATTCTCATAGAACGTTCAACTTCTATAGTAAAATCCACATGACCAGGAGTATCTATTATATTTATTCTATGAGATAAAAATTGATTAAACATACCAGACCAAAATGCAGTTGTTGCAGCTGAAGTAATAGTTATACCTCTTTCTTGTTCTTGTTCCATTCAATCCATAGTTGCAGTACCATCATGAACCTCACCTATTTTATAATTAACTCCAGTATAAAATAAAATACGTTCAGTTACAGTAGTTTTACCAGCATCAATATGAGCACTAATACCAATATTTCTATAACATGATATAGGAGTTATACGAGACATTTAATCCTCAAAATAATTTAAAAAAAAAAAAAATTAAAAATAATATTATCATCTATAATGAGCAAATGCTTTATTAGATTCTGCAATACGATGTACTTCATCACGTTTCTTTACTGCTAAACCTTTCTTATTTACAGCATCTAATAATTCATCAGCCAATTTTAAAAACATTTTATTATTAGATCTTTTTCTAGCAGATAATATAATTCAACGAATAGCTAAAGTATTACCTCTAGAAGGTCTAATTTCAACAGGTATTTGATAAGTAGTACCTCCAACTCTACGAGATTTAACTTCAACAATAGGTTTTACATTATTAATAGCTAATTTTAACAAAGATAATTTATCTTTTTTTAACTTAGATTCTAATATATTTAAAGAAGAATATAAAATATATTCAGCAATAGATTTTTTTCCATTTACCATTAACAAATTAATAAATTTATTTACTAATTTAGAATTACAAATTAAATCAGGAATAATTTTACGACAACCTATTATACGACGACGTGACATAGAACCTCAATTTAAAATAAATTAATTTTTTTTTACTCCATATTTAGAACGTGATTTTTTTCTTTTTTCTACACCAACACAATCTAATGATCCTCTAACAACATGATAACGAACACCAGGTAAATCTTTTACTCTTCCACCTCTAATAAGAACAACAGAATGTTCTTGCAAATTATGACCTTCTCCAGGAATATAAGCAGTAACTTCTAAATTATTAGTCAAACGAACTCTACAAACTTTACGTAATGCTGAATTAGGTTTTTTTGGAGTTGTAGTATATACTTTTATACAAACACCCCTTTTTTGAGGACAACCATTTAATGCAGGAACATTATTCTTAAATATTTTACGAATACGTAATTTACGTACTAATTGATTAATAGTAGACATTAATTTACCTATAAAAAATAATATACAAAAATTAATAAAAATATATTTTATAAATATAAACAAGCTTTATTTTACTATATTTTATATATTTATATCAATAAAATAATAAAACAAAATTTATAATAAATATATAAATTATCTTTAAATAAATAAATTTATATTATAAAATATAATATGTTATATATATTAACATAATAATAATAATAATAAATTTATTAGCGTGTTGGCAGAAAGGTAATGCAGTGGACTGCAAATCCATATATCCCGGTTCAATTCCGGGACACGCTTATTTTTTTTATTAATATTAATTTAATAAAAAATTTATATTATAATAAAATAAACAATAAAAGCCCTAGTGGTGGAATAGGTAGACACAAGGGACTTAAAATCCCTCGGTATTAAAAAAACCGTGCGGGTTCGAATCCCGCCTTGGGTATTATATTAAAAAAAATATGTCTATATTAAAAGTATTAATTTATCCAAATAAAAATTTAAGAAAAAAAGCAAAATTAGTAAAAAACTTTAACAAAAAGTTAAAAATTAATATATTTAATATGTTTGAAACAATGTACCACTATAATGGTATTGGTTTAGCTTCAACACAAGTAAATATAAATAAATCAATTATAGTAATCGATTTAAATAATAAAAATAAAAAAAAAAAATTAATATTGATTAACCCAAAAATAATTAAAAAAAAAGGAAAAATTAAAAGTAAAGAAGGATGTTTATCAATACCAAATTATTTTTTAAGTATAAAAAGATATAAATATATAAATGTAGAATATTTAAACATAAATGGAAAAAAAAATAAACTATTTTCTAAAAATCTTTTATCAATATGTATTCAACATGAAATAGATCATATTAACGGAAAATTATTTATAGATTATTATAATAATAAATAAAAAATATGAATAAAAAATTAAATATTTTATTTATAGGAACACCAGAATTTGCTTCATTTCAATTAAAAAAAATAATAAAAAAAAAAAAACACAAAATAAAAGCAATAATAACAAAAAAAGAAAAAAATAATATTTTAAACCCAGTAAGCAAAATATCAAAAATATATAATATAAAAATATTTAAACCAAAATCAATATTAGAATTAAAAAAACTAAAAAAAAAATTAATTCTCTTTAATATAGATATTGCAATAGTAATTGCATATGGTTTCATTATACCAAAAACCATATTAAAAATACCAAAATTTGGATGTATAAATATACATGCTTCACTTTTACCAAAATGAAGAGGAGCTGCACCAATACAAAGAACATTATTATCAAATGATAAAATAACTGGTATAACTATAATAAAAATGAATAAATTTATTGATTCTGGAAAAATAATATATCAAAAAAAATACAAAATAAAAGAAAATGATACATATAAAACATTATATTCAAAATTAAAAAAAATAAGTGCAAAAATATTACCAAATATACTAAAAAAAATACAAAATAATAATATAAAAGAAAAAAAACAAAATAAAAAAAATATAACTTATGCTAAAAAAATAAAAAAAAAAGAAGGATTAATTAATTGAAAAGAAAATCCAAAACATATAAAAAGAAAAATAAAAGCATTTTGTGAATGACCAAAAACATTTTTCTACTATAAAAAATATATAATATTCATATGATCAGTAAAAATAAAAAAAAAAAAAAACAAAAAAAAATATAAAAATGGAGAAATAATAAAATATAATAAAAAAGGATTAAAAATTTTTACTAAAAATAAAATTTTAATTATAAAAAAAATACAATTAAATAATCACAAAAAAATGAAAATATCAGAATTAATAAATTCAAAACCAAAACTCTTTATAAAAGGAAATATAATTAATTAATTTTTTAATATAAAAAAAATTTTCTCTGTCTTAATATTTCAAAAATAATTATTCCTCCAGCTACAGAAACATTTAAAGAATTAATATTATTATTTATAGGAATACTAAATAAATAATCACATTTTTTTTTAAAAGAACTTTGTATACCATTTTTTTCAGAACCTAATATTAAAGCAATAGATTTATATTTATTAAATTTTATTTTATAAATAGATTTACTATTATTAATACATGAACCAAAAACATAAAAATTATATTTATGAAGTAAATTAATAATATCAGAAATATTAATTACTTCTATAATAAATGTTTTATATATAGCACCATTAGAAACTTTATGTACAATATTATTTTCTATAGATACAGAATTATATTTACTTACTATAATAGCATTAACACCAGCAGAAACAGCAGTTCTAATACAAGAACCTAAATTATATGGATCATTTATCCTATCTAAAATTAAAAAAAAATGTTTATTTAATTTTTTTATTAAAAATAATAAACTATTAATATTATTACGAAACAATAAACCTTTTTTTACAAAAGCTACAATTCCTTGATGATTAAATTTTTTATTTTTAAAAATTTTTTTAAAAAAAATATTTTTAACAAAACTATAAGAAATTTTATTATTTATAATAATACTTTTTAATTTTAAAAATCTAATATCATTTCTCTTAGATAAAATAAATATTTTATATATATATTTTTTATTAAATTTAATCAAATTTTTTATTGTATTTATACCATAAAAACAATTATACATTATAATACACTTCTTTATTTAAATATTTATTAAAAAATTTTTTACAAAATAAAATTTTTTTAAAAAAAAATAATAATCTATTTCTTTTAATAAAATTTCAAAAAAATAATATTTCCCATCATAACTTCATTCACGATTAATAAAATTATTTTTATATAAATATTTTCTTATCTTAAAAGATAATTTTAAAGGAATACATATTTTATATTTTTTTAAATTAGAAAATAAATAAATTTTAATTACATCATAAATATAATTAATTCCTAATTTTTTTTTTGCTGAAATTCATATTTTATATGGTAAATTCTCATAATTAAATTCAATTTTAGAATTACAATTATTTAACATATCTATTTTATTCATAACTTGTACTATTGGTATATTTTTAATATTAATATTATTTAACATAATATTTACTGTATTTATATAATCTTGAAAATATATATTTGATATATCAATTATATGTAAAATTAATTTAGATTTTAATATTTCACTAAAAGTAGATTTAAAAGCATTAAAAATATTTTTAGGTAAATTTCTAATAAAACCAACAGTATCGGATATTAAAATATCACAATAAAATTTATATCTCCTTATTTTTTTTATATAAGTATCCAGTGTAGAAAAAAGAACATTATCTGATTTTAAATCAGAATTAGTTAATAAATTAAATAAAGTTGATTTACCAGAATTTGTATAACCAACTAAAGAAATTAATGGTATATTTAATTTATTTCTTAATTTTTCACTTTTATCTTTTTGTAAAGATATTTTATTAATATTAAAAGAAATATTTTTAATTTTTTTTTTTATTATTCTTCTATCTATTTCTATTTGTTTTTCACCTGGACCAGAAATATATTTCATTCCACCTTTCTGACGCTCTAAATGACTTCATCTCCTTGTAAGTCTTGTACTTAAATAATTTAAGTATGCTAATTTAACTTGAAGTTTACCATAACTAGTATTAGCTCTTTTTTTAAATATATTTAAAATTATATTAGTTCTATTTAATATAGAACATTTTAAAAACTTTTTTAAATTATTTTCTTGGGTACTTTTTAAAACAAAATTAATTAATAACTTAACAAAACCATATTTTTTTATAATATTATAAATTTTTTCTAAATTTCCAATACCTAAATAATATTTTTTATTAGGATACCTAACATGAATATTAATAAATTTATCTATAAAAATTCCAGAAGATATAATTAATTTTTTAAATTCTTTTTTTTCAATATTATTTATTTTACGAACATAAATAAATATAGCTAAATTTTTTTTTTTAAATAACAAATAAATAACCTTTCAATAAATTATTAAAAATTTTTTTTACTAATAAAATCAAAAATTTTATTTACAATTTTATTGTAATTATTAGACTTAATTATAAGTGCATCATTTCATTTCTTTAATCAAACTAATTGTTTTTTTATTAAATAAACAGTACTATACAAAGTATTATATATCATTTCATCATAAGAAAATTTATTTTCAAAATATAATCACATTTGTTTATAACCAATACATTTTATTGAAGGTTTATTAATATTAAGATCTTTACGACAATATAAAGAATAAACCTCATCTTCAAAACCAGATGATAACATTTTATAAAATCTATTTTTAACAGATTTTATTAAACTATATTTATCTTCAGGTAATATAATTATTTTATATATATCAAAATTTAATTTTGATATATTTTTTTTATCCATTTTTAAAGTAGACATTTTTTTATTAATACTTAAAAAAACTTCTATATTTCTCATAATTCTATATTTATCATTAAAATGTATTTTTTTTGAAGAAATATAATCAATATTTTTTAATATATTAAAAACATACTTATTACCATATTTAATATATAATGAATTTATATATTTTCTAATTTTTAAATTATATTTAGGTAATTTATATAATCCATTAAACAAAACATTATAATACATCATTGTTCCACCAACCAATAAAGGAATTTTTTTTTCAACATAAAAAATATTATCTATTTCTTTTTTTACATCAATAAAAAAATTATTTACTGAATAAAAATCTTTTGGATCTATTATATTAACTAATTTATGAGGAAAAATTTTTAATTCTTCTTTACTTGGTTTAGCTGTACCTATATTTAGATATTTATATATTAAACCAGAATCAACACTTATTAAACTAATAGGTAAAAGATTAAATAATTTCATAGCTATATAAGTTTTACCTACACCAGTAGGACCCAAAATACAAAAAATTTTAGGAAAATTATTTTTTACTTTTATATTCATATATCATCAAAAATTAATAACAATAATTTATTTAAATTAACTGAATAAAAAACTTTTTTATAAAATTTATAATAAACACAAATTTTATGAAATTTAGATATCAAAAAAATAGACTCATGATTACTAAATCCTTTAGAATATATTAGATAATTAGATAATCAATAAATTATTTTATTTAAAATAAAATAACTATTTTTAATTTTATAAAAAAAAAACATAAATTTATAAAATAATTTTTCAAAATTAATATTAAAAAATTCTGTAGGTACTGATTTAATATAAATAAATTTTTTTTCATAAATTATATTTCATCCAAAAAAAAATAAAATATATTTAATTTCTCTATTTAAAATAAAAATATTTTTTACTTTTACTTTTAATAAAGTAGTTTTTTTTTTACTTATTAAAAAAAATAATTTTTTTTTAAATATAAAAATATTCATATAATAATAAATATAAAATAAATCAGATAATATTAAATTATTTTTATTAAATGAACATAAAAAACGTTTATTTAAAATACCTATTATATTACCAAATTTTTCAAAAAAATATTGAAAAAAATATTTTTCATTAAAAAAATTAAAATAATTACATTTATCATTATTAACTTCTTTCTTTAATTTTAAAAAAAAATTTTTTTTTATATTTAATTTATTTTTTTTAAAAAAAATCAAAAAATCATTATATATAATATTAATTAATAAAGATGAATTTAAAAAATTTATTTTTCTTTTATCAGGATAAATATTTATATCTATTTCTTTATATGAAATATAAAAAAATAATACATAAGAAAAATAATTTTTATTAAGATAAAAATCTAAAATAAATTTATTAACTATAAAATATAATAAATTACTATTAGAAATAATTCTTTTATTTAAATATATTATTTTTATATCTTTACAACTTCTATTAAAAAAAAAATATCCATTACAAACAATATAATTATTATTTATATTAATATAAATATAATTATCAAAAAAATTATTTCCATATATACTAATAAAACGATTAAATAAAATATTTTTATTATCAATATCACTCAAAAATTTTTTATACAATTTTTTATCTTTATAAATTGTAAATTCAACATTAACATTAGATAAAACAAAATTGTTTACTATATTTTTAATAAAAAATCATTCATTTAAACGCATTAAAAATAATTTATTTCTTCTAACATAAAAATTAAAAAATAATTTTTTTACAGAAACAATAGTACCTACATTATGTGCTAAAGGAAATATTTTAAAAGAAAGAACATTATTTTTACTATTAGATAAAATTCAACCAAATTTATCTTTTTTAAATCTTGAAGAAATACTAAAACAAGATATTGAACTAATACTTGATAAAGCTTCACCACGAAAACCAAAAGTATTTAAATTATATAAATCATCAAAAAAAAATATTTTACTAGTAGTATGTCTCTTAATAGATAAAAATAAATTAAATTTATCAATACCAAAACCATTATCAATTACTCTTATTAAATCTAATCCATATTTACAAATTTCTATTTTAATTTTACTTGAATTAGCATCTAAACTATTCTCTAATAATTCCTTTAAAACTAAATAAGGTCTACTAATAAATTCACCAGCAGAAATTTTTCTAATTGTTTCTTCAGGTAAAAATTTAATATTCATATATAAAAATTATAAAAAAAAACAAATTTTATTAATAAAATCATTTATACCTAAATAAATATATTTAGCTACTACTTTTTGATAAAAATCACTACCTAATTTTTTTTCTTCATAAGGATTACTTATATAACCAGTTTCAATAAGTACTGAAGGTATATCAAATAAAGTTAATACCATTAAATTAGCATACTGAGGAATATTTTTATGTAAAAAAATAACATTATTAAATTTATTTAATATTTCCAAAGCTAAATAAAAATTCATTTCATATTTTTTATATTTAGATTTATTTAAATAATAATTAAAATAAAAATCATTACTAAAATTTAATAAATTTTTATTATTTAAATTTTTATATTTATTTAATGTAGATAAAATTCATACAGAAGCACCTTCAACATATTTATTATTATTTATAGAATTAACATGTATAGAAATAAATAAATTAGCATTTTTTTTACGAGCTATAATTAATCTTTTTTTTAACGAAATATATTTATCACTATTTCTAATTAAAAATGCATTAAATTTTCCGTAAGAATTAATAATTTTTAACAACTTTTTAGATATTGTTAAAGTAATATCTTTTTCTTTAGAACCACTAAAACCAATAGCTCCAGGATCTTTACCACCATGACCAGGATCTATTGCAATATTAAATTTACATATATTATCTTTTTTATAAGAAAAAAAACTATTATCTTTATAATTTAAATTAAAATAATTTAATTTCCTATTTATATAAGTTTTATATTTATTAAATAAAATATAAAAATTACTAAAATAATTATTTTTCAAATTATTTAATAACTCATTTTTTATATATATATTTCTTTTTTTACAAATATTTTTTTTTTTATAAATAAAAAATCTATTCTCATAATTATAAAAAAAATCTTTTTTAAAAGAAAAAGAAAAATTACTAAAAGACATTAACAAAAACAAAAAAAAAATTCATAATATTAAAATCCTAAATTTAAAATACTATTACCTAAATTAGAAAAAGATTTAATTATAATAATACGTTTTTCATTATTCAATAAACTAAAAAAAAAATGTAAATCTGCTATTGGTAAAAATTTTAAAAATTTTTTAGATCATTCAATAAGATATAATGAATTATTATAATAACTAAAATAATTATCTATATCAATATCATATAATTCTTTCAAAGAATTTATCCTAAAGAAATCAAAATGAAAAATACGAAAAAATTTACACTTATACTTATTTACTAAAGAATAACTTGGACTCTTAACTAAACCATTAAAACCTAATTTTTTTATTAAGTAGTTACAAAAAAAAGATTTACCAGTTCCTAAATAACCATCTAAATATAAAAATAAATAATTATAATTTTTTACTAATAATGCAAATTTATTAGCTAAATTAATAGTATCATTAACATTTTTAATATAAATTTTAACTTCTTTATTTTTCATAAAAAAAAAGCGGAAAACGAGACTCGAACTCGCGACCCTAACCTTGGCAAGGTTATACTCTACCAACTGAGCTATTTCCGCAAATAAACAATTTAAAAAAAATTTTTTTTAAAAAAATATTTTTTATAATATAATAATTCACAAATAGATTTTTTAATATCAAATAAAGCATTATGTTTATTTTTATAATTAAATTTAAATAAAATATTTGGAAATCAACGTTTAACTAATTCTTTTATAGTACTAACATCTATATATCTATAATGAAAATAAGATTCCAAAACAGGCATATACTTGAATAAAAATCTTCTATCTTGACCTACAGTACTACCACATATTGGTGAATAACCTTTAGGAACCCACTTCTTTAAAAATTTTATAGTAACTAATTCAGCATCAAATTCATTTATTAAACTATTTTTAACTTTATTTAATAATCCTGTGGAATTATGAACTTTAAAATTTCAATTATCCATATAATCTAAATATTTATTCTCTTGATATATAACAATATTAGGACCTTCAGCAATAATATTTAAATTACTATCAGTAATTAAAGTAGCAATTTCAATAATTCTATTAATTTCCGGATTTAATCCAGTCATTTCTAAATCTATCCAAATTAAATTATTTTTACATATCATTTTAATATAAAAAAATATTATAAAATAATTAATAAAAAAAAACGGTACGAACGGGACTTGAACCCGTGACCCCCAGCGTGACAGGCTGGTATTCTAACCAACTGAACTATCGCACCAATATTTCTGGCAATGTCTTACTCTCACATAGGAAAAACCCTATACTACCATCAGCGCTATGACATTTAACTTCTGAGTTCGGAATGGTTTCAGGTGGTTCTATCATGCTATTATCGCCAGAAAAAAAAAACATTTTTAGGTTGTGAAGTTAAGTCTCACGGGTTATTAGTATTAGTTAGCTCAACATATTACTATGCTTACACATCTAACCTATCAACGTCATAGTCTATAACGACCCTTTAGGAAAATATAATTTTCTGGGAAACTTAATCTTAAGGAAAGTTTCGCACTTATATGCTTTCAGCGCTTATCTTTTCTGTACTTAGCTACCAGGCAATGCTATTGGCATAACAACCTGAACACCAGAGGTACACCCACTCCGGTCCTCTCGTACTAGGAGCAGCTCCTTTCAAGTTTCCAACGCCTACGGCAGATAGGGACCGAACTGTCTCACGACGTTCTAAACCCAGCTCGCGTACCACTTTAAATGGCGAACAGCCATACCCTTGGGACCGACTACAGCCCCAGGATGTGATGAGCCGACATCGAGGTGCCAAACACCGCCGTCGATATGAACTCTTGGGCGATATCAGCCTGTTATCCCCGGAGTACCTTTTATCCGTTGAGCGATGGCCTTTCCACACAGAACCACCGGATCACTAAGACCTGCTTTCGCATCTGCTCGCGCCGTCACGCTCGCAGTCAAGCCAGCTTATGCCTTTGCACTAAAATTACGATTTCCGACCGTAATTAGCTGACCTTTGTACTCCTCCGTTACTCTTTAGGAGGAGACCGCCCCAGTCAAACTACCTACCAGACAATGTCCTGATTCCGGATAACGGAATCCAGTTAGAATAATAAATACTAAAGGGTGGTATTTCAAGGTCAACTCCACAAAAACTTGCATCTTTGCTTCTAAGTTTCCCACCTATCCTACACATTAACATTCAATATTCAATATCAAGCTATAGTAAAGGTTCACGGGGTCTTTCCGTCTTGCCGCAGGTACACTGCATCTTCACAGCAATTTCAATTTCACTGAGTCTCGGGTAGAGACAGTCTGGCCATCATTATGCCATTCGTGCAGGTCGGAACTTACCCGACAAGGAATTTCGCTACCTTAGGACCGTTATAGTTACGGCCGCCGTTCACCGGGGCTTCAATCAAAAGCTTCAAATTTTACTTTTAACCTTCTCAATTAACCTTCCGGCACCGGGCAGGCATCACACCGTATACTTCCACTTTCGTGTTTGCACAGTGCTGTGTTTTTAATAAACAGTTGCAGCCAGCTATTCTCTTAGACTAATTTCAGCTAGAAAAGAAAATATTCTTCACCTAATATTAGTATGCCTTCTTCCGAAGTTACGACATTATTTTGCCTAGTTCCTTTACCCGAGTTCTCTCAAGCGCCTTAGTATACTCTACCCAACCACCTGTGTCGGTTTATAGTACGATTTGATATTATCTTAAGCTTAGAGTATTTTCTTGTAAGAATGGTATAAATTACTTCAACTTTTACAAGTTTAGTCATCATGTCTCGATGTATTAATATTCGGATTTACCAAAATATTCATCTACACACTTAAACCAGGATATCCAACACCTGGATAATCTAACCTACTTAAAAACCCATCGCAATAATACAAGTACAGGAATATTAACCTGTTATCCATCAACTACGCTTTTCAGCCTCGCTTTAGGTATCGACTTACCCTGCCCCGATTAACGTTGGACAGGAAACCTTAGTTTTTCGGCGAGTAGGTTTTTCACCTACTTTATCGTTACTTATGTCAGCATTCGCACTTCTGATACCTCCAATACACTTTACAATGTATCTTCAACAGCTTACAGAACGCTCCCCTACCCAATAACAAATAAAAACAATTATTGCCGCAGCTTCGGTATATGATTTAGCCCCGTTACATCTTCCGCGCAAAAAGACTAGACCAGTGAGCTATTACGCTTTCTTTAAATGATGGCTGCTTCTAAGCCAACATCCTGGCTGTTTTTGCCCTCTCACATCGTTTACCACTTAATCATAATTTTGGGACCTTAACTTGCGATCTGGGCTGTTTCCCTTTCCACACTGGATCTTAGCACCCAATGTGTGTCTCCTATGATAATATATTCAGTATTCGGAGTTTGCATCAGATTGGTAGATTGGAAAATCCCCTAACTGAAACAGTGCTCTACCCCAGAATATAAATTCATAAGGCACTACCTAAATAGTTTTCGGGGAGAACCAGCTATCTCCCGGTTTGATTGGCCTTTCACCCCTAACCACAAGTCATCCGCTGATTTTTCAACATCAGTCAGTTCGGTCCTCCAATTAGTATTACCTAATCTTCAACCTGCTCATGGCTAGATCACCGGGTTTCGGGTCTATATCTTGAAACTAACGCCCATTTAAGACTCGGTTTCCCTTCGGCTCCCTTAATAAAATAAGTTAACCTCGCTACAAAATATAACTCGCTGACCCATTATACAAAAGGTACGCAGTCACATTAAATAAAAAAAATGCTCCTACTGCTTGTACGTATACGGTTTCAGGTTCTATTTCACTCCCCTAACAGGGGTTCTTTTCACCTTTCCCTCACGGTACTAGTTCACTATCGGTTAATCAGTAGTATTTAGCCTTAGAGGATGGTCCCCCTATATTCAAACAAGATTTCACGTGTCTCGTTTTACTTAAAAGAATCTAAATATTTACATTTTAATGTACAGGACTATCACCTTATATTGTCAATTTTTCCAAATTATTCCAATAATATAAATATTTATTTAAAATTCCGGGCTTTTCCCTTTTCGCTCGCCACTACTAAGAGAATCTCAATTGATTTCTTTTCCTCAGGATACTTAGATGTTTCAGTTCTCCTGGTTAACTTCATTAATCTATGTATTCAATTAATGATAATACAATATTAATTGTATTAGGTTACCCCATTCGGAAATCACCGATTAAATGCTTCTTATCAGCTCATCGATGCTTATCGCAGATTTGCACGTCCTTCATAGTCTCTGATTACCAAGGCATCCACCATATACGCTTAATTTCTTAACTTCACAACCTAAAAATGTCTTAAAAATAAATCAATTTTAAAAGAACAGACGTCCCCTAGGGGATTCGAACCCCTGTTGTCGCCGTGAAAGAGCGATGTCCTAAGCCTCTAGACGAAGAGGACTTTTAAAAAATCCATTATAAATATTTAAAAATTATTAAAAAAAAATAATAATTAAATATAAAAATATTTATCTTTTGTTTACTTTAAAAAAAAAGATAATTTATGTGAACACCTACAAATAATACATATTATTAATAAGGAGGTGATCCAACCGCAGGTTCCCCTACGGTTACCTTGTTACGACTTCACCCCAGTCATGAATCACAAAGTGGTAAATGTTCTCCTATAAAAATATAGGTTAAACTATTCACTTCTTTTGCAACACACTCCCATGGTGTGACGGGCGGTGTGTACAAGGCCCGGGAACGTATTCACCGTGACATTCTGATTCACGATTACTAGCGATTCCGACTTCATGAAATCGAGTTGCAGATTCCAATCCGAATTAAGACATACTTTATGAGATTTGCTTACTTTTACAAGATTGCTTCCCTTTGTATATGTCATTGTAGCACGTGTGTAGCCCTGGTCGTAAGGGCCATGATGACTTGACGTCATCCCCACCTTCCTCCAATTTATCATTGGCAGTTTTCTTTGAGTTCCCAGCATAACCTGATGGCAACAAAGAATAAGGGTTGCGCTCGTTACAGGACTTAACCCTACATTTCACAACACGAGCTGACGACAGCCATGCAGCACCTGTCTCAGCGTTCTCGAAAGCACTTCTACATTTCTGTAAAATTCGCTGGATGTCAAGACCAGGTAAGGTTCTTCGCGTTGCATCGAATTAAACCACATGCTCCACCGCTTGTGCGGGCCCCCGTCAATTCATTTGAGTTTTAACCTTGCGGTCGTACTCCCCAGGCGGTCAATTTAACGCGTTAGCTACGAAAGCCATAATTACTACTACAACCTTCAAATTGACATCGTTTACAGCATGGACTACCAGGGTATCTAATCCTGTTTGCTCCCCACGCTTTCGCACTTTAGTGTCAGTTTTCGTCCAGGAGGCCGCCTTCGCCACTGATATTCCTCCAGATATCTACGCATTTCACCGCTACACCTGGAATTCCACCTCCCTCTACGATACTCTAGTCTATCAGTTTCATATGCAGTTCCAAAGTTAAGCTTTGGTATTTCACAAATGACATAATAAACCACCTACATGCTCTTTACGCCCAATAATTCCGATTAACGCTTGCATCCCCCGTATTACCGCGGCTGCTGGCACGGAGTTAGCCGATGCTTCTTCTGTAAGTAACGTCAAACAAATATATTGTTAGTATACTTATATTCTTCCCTACTGAAAGTACTTTACAACCCTAAGGCCTTCATCATACACGCGGCATAGCTGCATCAGGGTTTCCCCCATTGTGCAATATTCCCCACTGCTGCCTCCCGTAGGAGTCTGGACCGTATCTCAGTTCCAGTGTGGCTGATTATCCTCTCAGATCAGCTAAAGATCAAAGTCTAAGTAAGCCTTTACCTTACCTACAAACTAATCTTGTCTAAGCTCATCTAAAGACATAAGGTTCATTATTTAAAATAATAATAAATCCCCTACTTTAATTATAATATAAAAATAACATTATGCGGTATTAGCTATCGTTTCCAATAGTTATCCCCCTTCTTTAGGCAGATTCCTAGATTTTACTCACCCGTACGCCACTTGCCATCAAATAATTAATAAAAATTATTCATGTTGCCGTTCGACTTGCATGTGTTAGGCTTGCCGCTAGCGTTCAATCTGAGCCATGATCAAACTCTTCAAAACAAAACAACAATTTAGTTTTTTTAATCTAAAAATAATAAACACTTAAAAGATTAAAAAAAACAATTTCTTTAATATGTAATTTATTGTAGATGTCCACATAAATTATCTGTTTTAAAAGAACAAAAAAAATATTTTTTAATACAAAATTAAAATATATAAATCTATATAACTATATATAATATATCAATAAAAAAAAAATAAAACAACATATTTTTTTAAATTTAATATACTTTTTTAAAAATATCATAAAAAAAACAAAATAAAATATATATATACAAAAACAAAACATTAAACCGAAATAACTTTAATAATAAAATCAATTTTTTTTACTTTATATAAAAAAATATTTATTTTATATATACCTATATTCTTTATATTAATTTTAGGTAAAAAAAAATCTTTTTCAGAAAACTTTAAATTTAATTTTTCAGATAAAATTTTATATATATATTTAATTTTAATAGAACCAAATAATCTACCATTTTTACTACATTTAGATTTTATAATTAAAGGAGATAAAAATTTAATTTTTTTATATAAAAATTTTATTTCCGATAAACTTTTTTTCTCTTTAACACATAAAGAATTATTTTTTTTATTAAAATTTTTAATATTTTCCTTATCAGCAAAAATTACTTTATTATAAGGAATAAGATAATTTCTTGCATAACCAGATTTCACATTTACAATATCACCTATATTACCTAATGAACATCTTTTTAAAACAATAATTTTAATCATAATTAAAATTAACCATGTAAATCAGTATAAGTTAATAAAGCTAAATATCTAGCACGTTTTATAGCAATAGATAACTTTCTTTGATATTTAGAAGAAGTACCAGTAATTCTACTAGGTATAATTTTACTACATTCAGTAATGTAACTTTTCAAAAGATTTATATCTTTATAATCTATATCTTTAATATTTTTTAATTTAAAATTACAAAATTTTTTACGATTATTATAATTAAACATAAAATACCATACATAAATAAAAATTAAAAATAACTATTTAATAATTTTATTACTATTTTTCATAATAGAAGAATTTATTTCAGCTTTTTTTTTTCTTATTACTAAATACCTTAATATTTTATTATTAAGTTTCAAATCATTTGTAAAAATATTTATTTTATTAGAATCTATTTTTATATTCATCAATATATAATGAGCTTTATTATTTTTATTAATAGAATAAGATAAAGATCTTACACCTCAATTTTCTATTCTGTAAATTTTACCACAATTATTTACAAATTTAGAATAATAATTAATTATATCGCTAACATACATACTTTTATTAAAATAAATCATTAAAACAATTTCATAATGACGAAACATACACTTACCATTTTTCATTTTTTAAAAAAAAAATACTTCTTATTTTTTTTACTTTATTTAATAACTTTTTTTTAGATATTTTATCTAAATCAATATTTGATATTATATCAAATATATAATCATGATTTTTATTAAAACAAAAATCATTATTAACTAAAAATTTTTTATCTATATCAGATAATAATAATTCTTTAAATTTTAAAATAGACATATCTATAATTGGTTTTAAAATACCTATTTTACTAGCTAAATTTATTCCATAACTTTTATAACAAATACCTTCTTTAATTTTATATAATAAAATAAATTTATCTTTTTTTTCAAAAAAATCACAATAAACATTTTTAATACCAGAAAGTAAAGAAGACATTCTAGTTAACTCTATAAAATGAGTAGAAAATAAAATCATAGACTTAATAGAACTTACAATATAATACAAACAAGATCAAGCTAAAGATATACCTTCATAAAAAGAAGTACCTCTACCCATTTCATCTATTAATATTAAACTATTATATGAAGAATTATTAATAATATTATGTATTTCATTCATTTCAACCATAAATGTAGATTTATTAGACATAATATCATCAGAAAAACCTATTCTAGTTAAAATTTTATCTATAGGACCAATTAATAATTTATCAGCAGATACATAACAACCTATAAGAGCCATAATACATATTAAAGCAATTTGTCTCATATAAGTACTTTTACCACCCATATTTGGTCCAGTAATTATTAAACATCTATTTTTATTATCTAAATATAAATCATTAGGTATAAAAAAAGAATTAATATTTCTATCTAAAATAGGATGACGACCATTAATAATTTTTAAAATAGAATTATCATAAAAAATAGGTTTCTTATAACCCAAAGAAAAAGATATATCAAAAAAATTCAATAAAACATCTAATTTAGCAATATTATAAGAAATAATTTTTAATTCATTAATAAAAAATATTATTTTATCTAAAATTTTATTAAAAATTTTTTTTTCTAAAAAAAAAATTTTCCTTTTATAATATAAAAAATTAGCCTCATAAATTTTTAAATCATTTAAAATAAATCTAACACAATTTTTTAAAACTTGATATTTAATATATTTTTTAGGTACTAAATTAACATCAGATTTACTTACTTGAATATAATAACCATGAATTTTACTATACTTTATAAATAAATTAGATATACCAGTTTTTTCTCTTTCATTTTTTTCTAATAAAAATAATTTTTTTTTATTTAAAAAATTTAATTTACGTAATTTATCTAAATCTTTATTATAACCACTTAATATTAAATTATATTCATTAAAATTATCATTATCATTAACAATAGAAATATTTATTAAATCTATTATATTTTTTATTAAAAAATCACTTAATTTTAAATAATTTATAATATCTAAATTACATCTAAAATTAAACAATTTATTAAAATCTAAAATAACATTTAAATAATTTTTTAAATTTATTAAATCTTTAGAAACAACAGTTCTTAAAGAAATTCTACCTAAAATTCTTTCAATATCACCTATTTTTTTAAATAAAGATTTTATTAAATCAAACTTACATTTTATAAAATCAATAATTTTATGACGATATCTTAATTCATTAAAATCATTTAAAGGATAAATAATTCACCTTCTTAACATCCTATTACCCATAGGGGTACTAGTATTATTTAAAACATTAAATAATGTATTTTTTTTATTACCTGAAATAGAATCAATTAATTCAAGATTTTTAATAGTAAAATAATCCATAAAAACTATTTTAGAAGAATTTAATAATTTAATTTTATTTACATGAGATAAATTTAAAAACTGAGTAGACTTAACATAATTCAATAAAAAACCTGCAGGTATAATACCTAAATTATCATCTTTAATATTAAAACAACTAAGATTTTTTAAACCAAAATGAAATAAAAGACTTTCATAAGATTTTTTATAATCAAATTCATTTACAGAAAAAGATTTTAAACAAAAAATATGCTTAATGTACTTAAATCAAAAAAAATTATCAGGATAAATAATTTCTATAGGATTAGTACATAATAAATCATATTTTAATTTATCTAATCCGTATATTTCAGAAATATAAAATCTACCAGAAGAAATATCTAAACAAGAATAACCAAAAATTTCTTTATTTTTTTTAGATCAAATAGATGCAATATAATTATCTTTATTACAATCTAAAAAATTTTCTTCACTAACAGTACCAGGAGTAATAACACGAACAACTTTACGATTTATTAATTTATTACTATTAAAAACAAAATCACCTTTATTATCATAATTATCTTGACAACATAAAGCAACAGATTCACCTAATTTTATTAATTTAAATATATAACTTTCAGAATTACAAATAGGTATTCCAGACATAGGAACATTAATTTGATTAACAAAATTTTTTTTAGTTAACTTAATATTCAATAAACTAGATATCTTAATAGCATCATCATAAAAAAGTTCATAAAAATCACCTATTTGATAAAACAATAAAATATTTTTATATTTTTTTTTAATATTTAAATATTGTTTCATTATAGGAACTAACTTAGACATAAAAAAATACTCAAAATAAAAAAATTAAAAAAAAAAATTATCTTTTTGAATATTGAGGTCTACAACGAGATTTACGAAAACCATATTTTTTTCTTTCTACTTTTCTTGAATCACGAGTAATAAATCCATAATATTTAAATTTTTTACGTAAATTATTATCATATTTTAATAAAACTCTACTAATACCATGACGAATAGCTATAGCTTGACCAGATAATCCACCACCTTTAACAGTTATATAAAAATTAAATTTATTAATATCATCACTATTTTTAATTAAAAATAAAGGTTTACAAATAATTAATTTTTTTATTTCATAATTAAAATATTCACTTAATAAAATATTATTAACTAAAATTTTACCATTACCTAATTTCATAAAAACTCTAGCAGACGAAGTTTTACGACGACCAGTACTATAATACAACATAATTTCCTCTAAATATCAATTAAAATTGGTTTTTGAGATCCATGCTTATGAAAATAACCAGAATAAATTTTAAGTTTTTTTAACATCAAATTACCCAAAATATTTTTTGGCAACATACCTTTAATAGCTTTTTTAATTATATACTCAGGAGATTTATTTAACATTTCCTTAAAAGTAATACTTTTTAAATTACCAACATAACCACTATGACTATAATAAATTTTATCAAATTTTTTATTACCAGTAACTAATATTTTACTAGCATTTATTACTACAACATAATCACCTATATTAATATTAGGTAAATAATTAGATTTATTCTTACCCATCAAAATAATTGAAATTTTACTCGCTAATCTACCTAAAATTTTATTTTTAGCATTAACTAAATACCAATTCAAAGAACTAACTTTTTTTTTATACATTTAATTTCCAATATAAAATTAAAAAAATAAAATATTAAAATAATAAATAACTATTTATTTATACCACCTATTATCATTGAATCTATTTTTAACGAAGGTTGCCCAACACTAACAGGAATATTTTGACCATCTTTACCACAATTACCCATACCATTATCAAATTTTAAATCATTAGATATCATACTTATCTTATTCATAATATCTATACTAGAACCTATTAAAGTAGCTCCTTTAATAGGAGAAGAAATTTTACCATTCTTGATTAAATAACCTTCTAAAATTGTAAAAACAAACTTACCAGAAGTAATATCAACTTGACCCCCAGATAAATTTACAATATAAATTCCATAATCAATACTATTCAATAAATCAGAAAAACAATTTTTGCCAGGTAATAAATAAGTATTTGTCATTCTAGGTAAAGGCAAAGAACAATAAGAATCCCTTCTAGCATTACCAGTTGAAGACAAATTTAATAATCTAGCATTTAATTTATCTAACATATAAGAATTTAAAATTCCATCTTTAATCAAAATATTTTTTTTTGTAGGAACACCTTCATCATCTATATTTAAAGAACCTCTTAAACCATAAATAGTTCCATCATCTATAACGGTACATAAATCAGAAGATATTTTTTTATTCATCAAATTAGAATATAAAGAAATATTTTTTCTAATAAAATCACCTTCCAAACCATGACCAACAGCTTCATGTAATAAAACACCAGGTCAACCAGAACCTAATATAATTGGAAAACTACCTGCTGGAGCAAAATCAGCATATAAATTATTAATACCTATTCTAACAGCCTCATTAGCTCAATATTCTACTAAAGAAAAATTATTATAACATTTAGATAATAATGTATCAAAAGAATAACGACCACCACCTCCACTAATACCAAAATCACAATAACCTTTATTTTCTAATTGAACTCTAATAGATAAATTTATTAAAGGTCTAACATCACCAATAAATACACCATCTGTAGATAAAATTAAAATAATATCATAACTACTATTAAGATTTAAAGAAACATAATTAATACGTGAATCAATATTTCTAATATAATTATCTAAATATAATAATAAATCAATTTTTTTTTTATTAAATAAATAATTAACTGGAGATTTATTTTCATAAAAAGAATTTTTTAAAGAAAAAAAAGATAATTTACATCTTTTCTTATTTAAAACATTATTATAAATAGACTTAACTTTATTAATAGAATCAAAAATTGATTTAACACTAATTTTATTAGAATAAGAAAAACTAGTTTTATCACCAGAAACAATTCTAACACCAACACCGTCTTTATGGTTAATTAAATAATTTTTAATTATTTTCTCTTCTAAAAATAAAGATTCATAAATTGAATTTTGAAAATAAATATCTCCATAATCAATATTTTTACATGATAAACTAGATACCATATCATATAAATTTTTATCCAAAATATTATTTTTATTTAAAATACTATCATAAACTATATCAGTAAACATTTTATATCCCATTTAATAAAATAAACATAAATTATATACAAATATATAACGTATTTATATACATTTAAAATAACTAATGAATAAATAAAATTTATTCAATTAAAATATTATTTATTAAAACTAAAAATTATATATATATTATATTTATATTAATAAAAATTTATTTAATAAATATTAAAACTTAAATATAAAAAAATATATTTACTTATAAAAAAAATATTAATTTTAATTAACACTATAAAACAAAATAAATAACCACATATTACTAAAAAAAAATAAAAACTAAAAACAAAAAAATTAATTATCAAATAATTAATATCATTAAAAAAATATTTGTTTTCTTTTAAACAAAAAAAATACATATATAATTTTTTTTATTAAAAAAAAATAATTTTTTTTAAATATTTTTATATAAAATTATTTTTCTCTAAAAAAAAAATCATATTATATAATATAAAAAAAAATAATTAATTTTTTTTTTAATAAAAAACTAAAAAATATAAAAAAATTAATTTTTTATAAAAAAAAATAATTTAATCATTACTAAATAATTCACCACTATTAATATCCAACATTTCTAATACTTTACCTCCACCTCTAGCAACACAAGTAAGTGGATCATCAGCTATTATTACAGGAATATTAGTTTCCTCAACCAATAATCTATCTAAATTTTTTAATAAAGCTCCACCACCAGTTAAAACCATACCTCTTTCTGATATATCAGAAGCTAATTCTGGAGGACATTGTTCTAAAGCAACCATAATAGCACTAATTATTCCACTTAAAGGATCCTGTAATGCTTCTAAAATTTCATTAGAATTAAGTACAAAACTTTTAGGAACACCTTCCGCCATATTTCTACCCCTAACTTCAATTTCAGTAACTGAAGAACTAGGATAAGCAGAACCAATTTCATGTTTAATTCTTTCAGCAGTAGATTCACCTATTAATGAACCATAATTTCTCCTAATATAATTTATTATTGATTCATCAAATCTATCACCACCAACACGTATAGAAGAAGAATAAACAACTCCATTCAAAGATATAACAGCTACTTCAGTAGTACCACCTCCTATATCTACAACCATAGAACCAGTAGCTTCAGAAACAGGTAAATTTGCTCCTATAGCAGCAGCCATAGGTTCCTCAATCAAAAAAACCTCTCTAGCACCCGCACCAAAAGCAGATTCTTTAATAGCTCTACGTTCTACTTGAGTAGCTCCAACAGGAACACAAACTAAAACACGAGGACTTGGATTCATAAAACTATTAGTATGAACTTGTTTAATAAAATATTGTAACATTTTCTCAGTAACAAAAAAATCAGCTATAACACCATCTTTCATAGGCCTAATAGCAGAAATATTTCCCGGGGTACGTCCTAACATTTGTTTAGCTTGATAACCAACAGCAGCAACAACTTTAGAAGAACCAATTTTATCTTGTCTTATAGCTACAACAGAAGGTTCATTTAATACAATACCTTTATTTTTAACATAAATTAAAGTATTTGCTGTACCTAAATCAATAGATAAATCATTAGAAAAAAGACCACGAATTTTCTTAAACATTATATTATTTACTTCCTAATTAAATTTTACATGTAAAAATAAACTATGAAATTTAATAAATATTTTATTAATATAAAAAATAAATATTTTAATAAAAAATTAACTTATAAAAAAAAATAAAATATATAAATAATAAAAAACAAAACATACTATTTAATTATAACAAAATATTTTATAATAATATTTATTATTTAAAAAATACATATATAATACGAATATAATAAAGGTAAATAAAAATGTATGCAATCATTCAAATCGGTGGAAAACAATATAAAATAAAAAAAGGAGACAATATAAATATAGAAAAAATAAATTTACCTGTAGGAAAAAATTTTTTTTTAAAAAATATAATTATGTTATATCATAAAAAAAAAATCATTTTCAATAAAAAAAATACATCTCATTACAAAATAAAAGCAAAAATAATTAAACACATAAAAAATAAAAAAATTAAAATAATAAAATTTAAAAGAAGAAAACATTATAAAAAAATAATGGGACATAGACAAAAATTAACTAAAATAAAAATAAAATCAATTAAAATAAAAAAAAATGGCACATAAAAAAGCAGGTGGATCAACAAAAAATGGTAGAGACTCTCATTCCAAAAGATTAGGAATAAAACATTTTGGAGGAGAATATATAAATTCAGGAAATATAATTATAAAACAAAGAGGAACAAAATTTCATGCTGGATTCAATGTAAAATGTGGAAAAGATCATACATTATACGCAACAAAAAACGGTATAGTAAAATTTACTACTAAAGGAATAAAAAAAAAAAAATTTGCAAATATTTTTTAATAAAATTTTTTTTTATAAAAAAAACAATAAATATATATTTATATACAAAATTAAAAATATATACATTAAAATCACTTAAATATAAATTCAAAAAAAAAATATTAACTAATTAATAAAAAAATAAATATAAAATTAATAAAAAATTTATTTTTATAATATATATATAAAAAAAAGGAGAAAATATGAAAAATAACTTAATGACCTTAAAAGGAGAAAAAAAACTACGTAAAAAATTAAATTTTTTAAAAAAAATAAAAAGACCACAAATTACATTATCAATATCAGAAGCTAGAAAATTTGGAGATTTAAAAGAAAATGCAGAATATCATGCAGCAAAAGAAGAACAAATTATATGCGAAAAAAAAATCAAAGAAATAGAAAAAAAATTAATATACGCAAAAATAATTGACATAAAAAAAATAAAAAACAAAAAAAAAATAATTTTTGGATCAAAAATAACAATAATAAATTTAAATAATAAAAATATATTTACATATAGAATAGTAGGTGATGACGAATCAAATATAAAAAAAAAATTAATTTCAATAAATTCACCTTTAGTAAAAGGATTAATAGGAAAAAAAAAAAACGAAATAACAAAAATTAAAACACCAAATGGTACAGTTAAATATAAAATAATAAATATAGATATATAATCAAAAAAAAAATAAAAATATAAATATATATCTTTAACAAAAAAAAAAATAAAATTTTTTATAAAAAAATATATGACTAAAAAAAAAACAAATTATATATAAAAGATAAATATACCATTTTATCTAAAAAAAAAAAAAAAAAAATCAAGATCATGATTTAAATTATATGAAATACAAAAAGAAAATAAAATAATAAAAAAAGGAAATAATGTAATAGATTTAGGTTGTTACCCAGGTAGTTGAACACAACTAACAAAAAAAAAAATAGGAAAAAAAGGAAAAATTTTTAGCTGTGATATATTACAAATTAAAAACAAAAATAATTATAACTTTGTAAAAGGAAATATATGCAAAAAAAAAACATTTAATAAATTAATAAAAAAAATAAATAATAACAAAATAAACATTATATTATCAGACATATCACCAAACATATCAGGAATAAAAGAAATAGATAACCCAAAATATTTCAATATAATTAAAAAAATATTACACTTATGTAAAAAAAAATTAATAAAAAATGGTCATTTAATAATAAAATTTTTTTTAGGTGAAAATTTTTCTTACTTTTTTAAAAAAATAAAAAAAATGTTTATAAACGTAAAAATCAAAAAACCTCAATCTTCACGAAAAACTTCCAAAGAAATATACATAATTGCATTAAAATATAAAAAAAAATATTAAAATTAATAAAATTTAATTTCTTTTTATTTAAAAATATATGATAAAAAATTTATTCTTTTGATTAACAGTAACACTATTAATAATGTCTACATTTCAAAACTTAGGTATAAAATATAAAAAAAATAATCCTATAATAAATTATTCCAACTTTTTATCAGACATAAAAAATAATGAAATTGAAGAAGTAAAAATAAAAGGAAAAGAAATTAATGTAACAAAAAAAAACAATGATAAATATAAAACTTACATACCAATATATGATCAATATTTATTAGAAAAATTAATAAATAAAAAAATTCAAACAAGTAGTATACCTCCATACGAACCAAATATAATAATTTCAATATTAATATCATGATTACCTATGATTTTACTAACATCTATTTGATTATTTTTTTTAAGACAATTACAAAATAGTGGAAAAGGAGCATTTTTTTTTGGTAAAAGTAAAGCAAAAATATTAAACAAAAACAATATAAAAATAACTTTTAAAGATGTAGCAGGATGCGACGAAGCAAAAGAAGAAGTAAGTGAATTAGTAGAATACTTAAAAAAACCAAATAAGTTTAAAAAACTTGGAGGTAAAATCCCAAAGGGAATATTAATGATTGGACCTCCAGGAACAGGAAAAACACTACTCGCAAAAGCAATAGCAGGAGAAGCAAAAGTAACTTTTTATCATATTTCAGGTTCAGATTTTGTGGAAATGTTTGTAGGAGTTGGAGCATCTAGAGTAAGAGATATGTTTTATCAAGCAAAAAAAAATTCACCATGTATTATATTCATAGATGAAATAGATGCAGTAGGAAGACAAAGAGGAATAAGTATAGGAGGAGGAAATGACGAAAGAGAACAAACATTAAACCAAATGTTAGTAGAAATGGATGGATTTAATAGTAATCAAGGAATAATAATAATCGCAGCAACAAATAGACCAGACGTATTAGATTCAGCATTACTAAGACCAGGAAGATTCGATAGGCAAGTAATAGTAGATTTACCAGATATAAAAGGTAGAGAACAAATAATTAAAATACATACAAAAAACATACCATTAAATAATGATGTTAATATAAACATATTATCAAAAAGTACCCCAGGATTTTCAGGAGCAGATTTATCAAATTTAATAAATGAAGCTGCATTATTCGCAGCAAAAAAAAACTTAAAAAATATTTCAATGAAAGAATTTGAAAAAGCAAAAGATAAAATTTTAATGGGTAGTGAAAGAAAATCTTTAATAATGACAAATCATCAAAAAGAACTAACTGCATATCATGAATCAGGACATGTAATAGTAGGTAAATTTGTTCCAGAACACGATCCAATACATAAAGTAACAATTATACCTAGAGGAAAAACATTAGGAACAACTTTTTTTTTACCAGAAAATGACAATTTAAATATGAGTAAAAAAAAACTAGAAAGTAAAATATCTACATTATACGGAGGAAGATTAGCTGAAGAAATAATATATGGTAAAGAAAATATATCTATAGGATCAAGTAATGATATAAAAGTAGCAACTTCTATAGCATACAATATGGTTACAAAATGAGGTTTTTCAAAAAAAATAGGACCTTTACTATATGATGAAAATAAAGAAGAAAATTTAATAAACAAACAAAAACAAAATAAAATTTTTTCAAATTATATAAAAAAAATAATAGATAAAGAAACAAAAAAAATAGTAGATAAAAACTATTTACGTGCAAAAAAAATTTTAATAAAAAATATAAAAATATTACATAAAATGAAAAAAAAATTAATGAAATATGAAACATTAAATAAAAATGAAATAGAAAATATTATATATAAAAAAAAACAAAAAAATATTCAGTAAAAAAAAAACATAATTAAATAATATTAAAAAAAAATTAAAATTTAAAAAAATATTTAATACAAATAATTTAAATAAAGGAAAAAATATGTACAATTTTTTTTTAATAATATTTTTTATAATATGTATATTACTAACAACATCAATAATTTTAACACCAAGTAAAAATAATATTATAGGATCATCAATTGATAATATTAATTTAAATAAAAATACAATAACATCTAAATTTTTTAAAGATACAATGAATTATACAATAACAATATTAGCAATATCATTTTATATAATATCTTTAACTCTTAATTGTATTTATAATAAAAAAATAAAAAATAATTTGATAAATCAAAAAAAAGAAATTAAAATAATAAAAAAAAAATAAAATTATTTAAAAAAAAAAATTAAACCGGGATGGTGAAACAGGTAAACACGCTACTCTGAGATGGTAGTTTTATTATAAATTACGGGTTCAAATCCCGTTCCCGGTATATATATTTAAAATCAAATAAAATTTCTATATTTTATTTTCCTAATATATAATAAATTAGTTTATTAATTAATTAAAAATATAATACTTTCTAAATAAAATAAAAATTATTTAATAATATAATATATATATTCTTTTTTATAAATTAAAGGTAAATTAGAATGATAAATAAAGAAATTTTATCAATAACTGAAGCTTTATCAAATGAAAAATCTTTACCTAAAGAAATAATATTTAAAACAATAGAAAAAGCTTTAACTATAGCAATTAAAAAAAAATACGAATATAAAATAAATATTAAAATAAATATAAATAGAAATAATGGAAAATTTTATACATATAGAAGATGAATGGTAGTTAAAAAAGTAAAACAACCAAATAAAGAAATATCCTTAGATAAAATTAATGATAAAAATATAAAAATTGGTGATTTCATAGAAAAAAAAATAAAATTAATTAATTTTGATAGAATAACAACACAAACAGCAAAAAATATTATATCAAAAAAAATACGTGAAGCAAAAAAAATAATATTTTTAAAAAAAATAATTAAAAAAAAAGGAAATATAATCACAGGATTCATAAAAAAAATAAAAAAAAAATATTTAACTATAGATATAGGATATTCAGTAAAAGCAAAAATACTAAAAAAAGACATGATTTTAAAAGACAAATTTAAAATAGGAAACAAAATAAAAGGTATCTTATATAAGATAAAAAAAAAAAAAAATAACTACCAAATATTATTAACTAGATCTAAAATAAAAATGTTAACAGAACTTTTTAAAAAAAAAATACCTGAAATAAAAAAAAATATAATTAAAATAAAATCAATATCTAGAGATCCAGGATCAAGATCAAAAATAGCAGTAAAAACAAATAATAAAAGAATAGACCCTATAGGGGCATGTATAGGAATAAAAGGATCACGTGTACAATCAATATCTAATGAATTATCAGGAGAAAAAATAGATATTATTTTATGAAAAAAAAACATAAAAAAATTCGTAATTAACGCTATGTCACCAGCAGAAATATCAAATATTTTAGTAAATAAAAAAAAAAAAACTATAAACATAAAAGTAGAAACAAAAAATTTAGCAAAAGCTATAGGTAAAAATGGACAAAATATAAAATTAGCATCTCAATTAATAGGATGAAAAATAAACATAATAACAAAAAAAAATAAAATACTAAATAAAAATAAAATATAAAAAATTAAAAAAAAATGAAAAATAAAATATTAAAAAATAAATATAAAAAAAAAAAATATATAAAAAAAAAATTTAATAATAAAAAAAAATATATAAAAAAAAATTTCAATAATAAAAAAAAAAAAATAAAATTCACAAAAAAAAAATATACACACAAAAAAAAAAATATATTTTTTAAAAAAAAAAATATATATATAAAAAAAAAAAAAAAACAAAAAACAATTCTATTAAAAAATAATAATGAAATTTCAGAAATTGCTAAACAAATAGGAATAAAAAAAAATATATTAATAAAAAAAATGAAAGAAACAAACATTAAAATAAAAAATTTTAATAAAATAAAAAAAAATATTGCAAAAAAAATTATCCAATATCTTGGATATAAAACAAAAATAGAAAAAGAAAATTATTTAGAAAAAAAAATCTTTATAAAAAACAATAATAACAATAATAATACATATATAAGACCTCCTATAATAACAATTATGGGACATGTTAATCACGGAAAAACATCATTAATAGATTATATAAAATCAACTAAAATAATAAAAAAAGAAAAAGGAAATATAACTCAATATATAAATGCATATTATATAAATAATAAATGGGGAAAAATGACTTTATTAGATACTCCTGGACATTCTATTTTTACAAATATGAGATCAAGAGGAGTAGATATAACAGATATAATAATTTTATTAATTTCAATAGATGATGGATTAATGCCTCAAACAATAGAAATAATAAATTACGTAAAAAAACACAAAGTACCTATTATAATAGGAATAAATAAAATAGATAAAAAAAATTATCTTAATAACATTGAAATATTAAAAAAAAAATTAAGTAAATACAATATAATTTGTAAAAAATGAGGAGGAAAAAATACATTTACAAAAATATCTACAAAATTTGGAACAGGAATTAAAAAATTAATAAAAAATATATATAAACAATCAAAAAAAATAAATTTAAATACAAATATAAATAATCCATCAACAGGAATAATAATAGAATCAAGTATTGATACAAAAAAAGGACCAATAGCAAATATAATAATAAAAGACGGAAAATTAAAAAAAGGTGATATTATTGTATGCGATAAAGAATATGGAAAAATAAAATCAATATATACAGACGAAGGTAAAAAAATAAATTATGCATTACCATCAATGCCAGTAACAATATTAGGATTATCAGGAATATTTTCATTAGGAAATAAATTTTATACAGTAAAAAATAAAAAAATAGCAAAAAAAATAATAAAATTCAAAAAAAAAAAATATATCTTAAATACACAAAAAAATAATAAAAATAAAAAAATAAATTTCACTAAAAAAAAAAAAATAAATTTAATAATAAAAACAGATGTATATGGATCAATGGATACAATAATAAAAACAATAAATGAAAAATTTTCAAAAAAAATAAATTTAATATCCTATAGTGTTGGAGAAATAAATACAAATGATATAATCCTATCTAATACAAGTAAATCTACTATCTTATCTTTTAATACTAAAATAAATAATTATGCAAAAAAAAAAATAAATAAATACAAAATTAAAATATATTCATATAACATAATATACAAACTTATAAAAAAAATAAATAATTTAATAGAAAAAAAAATTAATAAAAAAATAAAAAAAAAAAATAAAAATATATCAATAGTAAAAAACATATTTAAATCATCAAAATCAAATTTAATAATCATAGGATGTATAGTAAAAAAAGGTACTTTAAATATAAATAATAAAATTAAAATAATAAGAAATAAAAATATTATTTATGAAGGAAAAATAAAATCTATTCAAATATTTAAAAAAAAAGTAAATATAGTTAAAAAAAACACAGAATGTGGAATATGTATAAATAAACCTATTAAAATAAATATAGGAGATATAATTAAATCAATAAACAAAAATGAATAAAATATTAAAAAAAAAAAAATTTTTAAAAGAAATAAAAAAAAAAATAATAAATATAATTTTAACAAAATATAATCACATAATAGGAAAAAAAAACATTATAGATATAACATACATAAATATATCAAAAAATTTTAATAAAATATATATATATATAAATTTTATAAATCAAAAGAAAAAAAAAATAATTAAAAAAAATATTTTTATATTACAAAATTCAGAAATAAATATTATAAAAATATTAAAAAAAAAAATGTACTTAAAATACATTCCAAAAATATATTTTATATACGATAAATTTAATAAAAAAAAAAATCATTTATTAAATAAAATAGAAAAAGCTAATAAAAAAAATGTATAAAAAAAATATAAATGGACTACTCTTATTTAATAAACCAAAAGGTATTACATCAAATAATACTCTAAAAAAAATAAAAAAAATTTTTTCTCCAAAAAAAGCTGGATATATTGGATCTCTAGATCCAATATCATCAGGATTATTAATAATATGTTTTGGTAAAAAAACAAAATTATTTAATAATATAATAAAAAAAAAAAAAACTTACCAAGTAACAATTAAATTAGGTGAAACAACAAATACACACGACGCATATGGATTTATAATAAAAAAAAATAAAATAAACTTTTCAAAAAAAAAATTATATAAAATAATTAATAAACAAATAGGAAAAAAAAAACAAAAAATACCTATATATTCATCATGTAAATTTAAAGGTAAACCTTTATATAAATATGCCATAAAAGGAATAAAAATAAAAAAAAAAAAATACACATATATATATAAAATAATGATTTTAAAATACGAATATGATATTCTAAAATTAAATATTAAATGTTCAAAAGGAACATATATACGTAGTATAGTACATAAAATAGGAAAAAAATTAAAATGTGGTGCATATATATTAAACCTAAAAAGAACTAAAATAGGTAATTTCTTAATTGAAAATTCATATAAATTTAAAGATATCTTAAAAAAAAAACCATTACAAAATATAATAAAATAAATAAGGAATATAAAATGAAAAAAATAGTACTAATTAGACATGGAGAAAGTATATGAAACAAAAAAAATATTTTTACTGGTTGAACAGATGTTGATTTATCAAAAAAAGGAATTAAAGAAGCAAAAAAAGCAGGAGTAATACTTAAAAAAAACAATTTTAATTTCGATTGTGCATATACATCATTATTAAAAAGAGCAATATATACATTATGAATAATATTAAAAAAATTAAATACATCATGAATAAAAGTAAATAAAAATTGAAAATTAAACGAAAGACACTATGGATCTTTACAAGGATATAACAAAGAAGAAATAGCTAAAATATACGGAGAAAAAAAAGTAAATGAATGAAGAAGAAGTTATAAAACAAAACCTCCAAAAATAACAGAAAAAGATAAAAGATATCCAGGAAAAGAAATAAAATACAAAAATCTTTCATTAAAAAAAATACCTAAAGGAGAAAGCTTACTAAATACATATAATAGAGTAATTCCATATTGGGAAAAAAAAATAATACCTAAAATAAAAAAAAATTCATCTATACTAATAGTAGCACATGGTAATTCATTAAGAGCATTAATAAAATACTTAGATAAAATATCAGATAAAAACATAGTAAATTTAAATATTCCTACAGGAATACCATTAATATACGAATTTAAAAAAAATCTAGAAATACATAAAAAATACTATATAAAAAAATAAATAAAAAAATGGCCCTTATTGGATTCGAACCAACGACCAAGCGATTATGAGTCGCCTGCTCTACCCCTGAGCTAAAGGGCCATAATTAAAAAATAATTGTAACAAAAATAAATTAATAATTCAAGAAAAAAAACTATCTATTTTTTATTTTTATGTTTTAATACTTTAACCATAGCAGGTCTTAATAATCTATCATTTAATAAATAACCATCTTGTAAAATTTCAACTACAACATTATCTTTTAATTTATAATTATCAGTTTCTATAACAGATATTGCTTGATGATAATTAGCATTAAAATCAACATTAATTTCATTTATTAATGAAATACCAAATTTTTTCATAACAGATAAAAATTTTTTTAAAATTAAACTAATTCCCTGAAAATTAGAATCTAAATTTGAATTTTTATTTCTACTAGAAATTAAAGCATTTTTTAAACTATCAATAACAGGTAAAAGATCAATAGAAAATTTTTCTAAAGAATATTTATATATATTTTCAATATTCTTTTGATTTCTTTTACGCATATTATCTATATCAGCTTTAGAACGTAAATTTAGATCATAAAATTTTTTTTTTAAACTAGATAATTTATCATTTAAATAAATCATCTTTTTTTTTTTTATATTTAATTTATCTTTTAAATCAATAATTTTCTCATTTAATTTTTCTATATTTAGAATATTATTTTTTAATATATTTTCATCCAATTTTTTTTCTTTATTTTTCAAAAAATTTACTTTTTCTTTTGACATAAAATCACCAATAAATTTTAATATATATAAACATATATAATATAAAAAACATTATATATATAATATAATATTTATAAATTATACATAAATATAATTTAAAATTACATATTAAAATTTTTTTTTTTAAATAAAAAATAAATTATTTAAATATAGAAAAAATTATATATTATAATGAAAAAAAAATACATTTTAAAAAATAAAAATATTTTATATAAATACAAAATAGAAAAAAAATTTCAAGCAGGAATAATATTAAAAGGATGAGAAGTAAAATCAATAAAAAAAAAAAATATAAACATAAATAATAGTTATATAGAAATAAATAAAAAAAAAGAAGCTTATTTAATAGGAATTAATATTAAACCAATGAATAATTTTTTTTTTAATAAAAAAAAAAGAAAAATAAAAATACTTTTAAAAAAAAAAGAAATTCTTTATTTATATAATAAAAAAAATAATAAAAAGTATACAATTATATTAATTTCAATAATATTAATAAAATCATGATTTAAAATTATAATAGGATTATCAAAAAAAAAAAAAATATATGATAAAAGAAAAATTATAAAAGAAAAAGAATGAAAAATAGAAAAAAAAATATTATAAAAGTTGATTTTTAATAATCATTTATTTATAATAAATTATATATATAAGGGGGCTGTTTTATGGATTTGACAAAATATACAAATTTTAATGTGCATGTCGAGGTTACGGTTGGCCGCGTAAAAAACCGTAAAAATTAGTTGCAAAAAATAACAATTATGCTTTAGCAGCCTAAAAAACTGCAGAAGCCGTTTTTTATATTATTTTTTATCTCTTTATGTATATAAAAAATGTCATTTAAAAAGAGAAAATATTACAGAAGTCTATATCTGTAATATAAATACATAAATTAGACTAATTAATTAATTGTTTTTTTTATTTCTTTAATTAAAAAAAAAAAAATAAAATAAACATGTAGTATCAAAAAAATAAGTTATTTTGGACGCGGGTTCGAATCCCGCCAGCTCCATTAAAAAAAAAGGTGATTAGCTCAGAGGTTAGAGTATCTCTTTTACAAGGAGAAGGTCAATGGTTCAAATCCATTATCACCTACTACTAATATTAAATTTTCTTTCATATATTATCTTTAATAAAATACAAGATATTTTTTCAAAACTTATACTATTAACTTTAATTAAATTTAAAATAATATTTTTATATAAAAAATAATTTTCATTTTTTTTATCTATATTTATATATTTTTGTAAATAATTTATTAATTTAATTTTACGTATTTTTTTTAAAATATTTTCATCAGGAATAGAAATTTTTTTTATTACAGAATTAGTATATCTTTGTAATGAATACAAAAAATATCTTTCTTTATTATTAACAAATAAAATTGTTTTACCAAAATCACCTGCTCTACCAGTTCTACCTATACGATGAATATAAATTTCAATATCAAAAGGTATATCATAATTAATAACTAAATTAATATTTCTAATATCTAAACCTCTAGAAGCTACATCAGTAGCAACTAAAATATTTATTTTACTATTACGTAAATCATCCAAAACTTTTTCTCTTAAATTTTGATTCATATCACCATTAAATGGTGAACAATTATAACCTTTACTTTTTATATAATTAGATAATTTAATAGTATAAATTTTAGTACGAACAAAAATAATAACTGTATTAAAAGATTCAATTTCTAAAAAATTAACCAAAACATTTAATTTATTAATACTTTTAGGAATAAAACAAAAATATTGTTTTATATTTTTAGGCAAAATATTACTTTTGTTTTTATAATCCAAAAATATTTCTTTAGGACTATTCATAAATTTATTAACAATATTTTTTATAGAAATAGGCATAGTTGCAGAAAATAAAGCAGTTTGATGATTACTTTTAATATTAAAAATAATATTTTCAACATCTTTTATAAAACCCATACGAAACATTTCATCTGCTTCATCAATAATTAAAGTTTTAATATTACTTATATTTAAAGTATTACGCCTTATATGATCTAATAATCTACCAGGAGTACCAACAATAATATTTGGTTTTTTTTTTAAATTATTTAATTGAATACTATATTTTTGACCACCATATAAAGATAATATTTTTACCTTAATATATTTAGAAAATTTAATAAAAGAATTAGTTATTTGAATAGTTAACTCTCTAGTAGGAGTTAAAACTAAAACTTGAATAAAATTAACATTTAAAATTATATTATTTAATACTGGTAAAACAAAAGAAGCAGTTTTACCACTTCCTGTTTTAGCAACACCTAAAATATCATAACCTTTCAAAAATAAAGGTATACATTTAATTTGTATTTTAGTTGGTTTTTTATATCCAATTTCACTTAATATTCTTAAAATATTTTTTTTTAAATTAAAATTATTAAAATTTAAATATTTATTAACTAATAAACCTTCAACCATATATTAAAATTCTCTATTAAATAAATTATAAATACAATTAAGTATTAAATATTACTATTTTTTTTTATTTTATTATTTTTAATACTTAACTTAATTCTTCCATTTTCATCTATATTCAAAACTTTAACATAAATATGTTGCCCTACTTTAAAAAAATTACGAATATTTTTTCTTCTATTTACAATAGATATTTGAGAAATATGAATTAAACCTTCTTTGTTATTCAAAAAAGAAACAAAAATACCAAATTCAACTATTTTAATAATTTTAGCCAAATAAACAAAACCCAATTTAGCATTTTCAGTAATTTTTCTTATACGATATATAACATTATCAACATCTTTTTTATTAGAAGAAATTATATTTACAGTTCCATCATTATCAATTTCTATAGAACAATTATTTTCTTCAGTAAGAGATTTAATTACAGAACCTCCTTTACCAATAACATCCTTTATCTGATTAACATTAATTTTAATTTTATATATTCTTGGAGCAAAAGGAGATAAAGTAGATTTAGAATTACTAATAATAGAATTCATTTTCTCTAAAATAAATAATCTTGAATATTTAGATTTTTTAAAAGCAAAATTTATGATATCACAATTAACACCATTAATTTTTATATCCATCTGTAAAGCAGTAACTCCACTACATGTACCAATAACTTTAAAATCCATATCACCTAATCTATCCTCATCACTAATTATATCTGAAATAACAAAATTTTTTTCATCTGTTTTAATTAAACCCATAGCTACACCAGCTACATGATAATTTATAGGTACTCCAGCATCCATCAATGCTAAAGAAGCACCACAAACAGAAGCCATAGATGATGAACCATTAGATTCCATAATTTCTGAAACCACACGTATAGTATAAGGAAATTTATCACTATTAGGTAAAACAGGTAATATACCTTTCTTTGCTAAATAACCATGACCAATTTCTCTTCTTTTAGGTATACCTATATTACCAATTTCACCAACAGAATAAGGTGGAAAATTATAATGAAAAATAAAATTATCAACACGTTCACCAAAAAATATATCATCAAAACTTTGAGCATCTTTAGATGTACCTAAAGTAACAGTAACTAAAGCTTGAGTTTCTCCTCTTGTAAAAAGAGAAGAACCATGAACTCTATTTGGTAAAAAACCAATTTTAATATCTATATCACGTATATCATCTTCATATCTTCCATCTATACGTTTACCATACTTAATTAAATTATCAGAAATAATTTTTCTTTCAATACTTAATAATTTATCTAAAACTAAATAATTATAAAATTTTTTTTTATCATTATTCAAATTTAAAAATAAATTATCTTTTATAGAATTTATATACTTATATCTCTCTATCTTATTAAGATAAGATAAATAAATTTTTTTTAAATCGTTATAACAAAAATTATTTATATAATCATTAACATCTTTAGATAAAGATTCATTTAAATAACTAAAATCAATATCTAAGTTTTTTTTTAAAACACCTTCTGAAAAATTATTTATTTGATCTATTAAATTACTAAAACTATTAAAACCAAAATATATAGCATTTAAAATTTCTTCTTCATGTAAATTTTTAGAAGAACAATCAATCATAAATATATTTTTTTTATTTCCTACAACAACTAAATTTAGTTTACTTAAATTCATATCATATAAACTAGGATTTAACACATACTTATTATTTATATAACCAATACGTGCTACACCTAAAGATTCTATAAAAGGTATACCTGAAATACTTAATGCAGCAAAAGTACCTATAATAGAAATTATATCAGTACTTATCTGAGGATTAACAGAAATAACATTAATAATTACTTGTATATCATTCAAAAAATTATCTTTAAATAAAGGACGTATAGATCTATCAATTAATCTCGAAGTAATAATTTCAATATCACTTGATCTACCTTCTCTCCTAAAAAAACTACCTGGAATTTTACCAACAGAATAAAATTTTTCTTGATAATATACACTTAAAGGTAAAAAATTATTATCTAAATTTAATTTATTATCACAAACTATAGTAACAATAACAACAGTATCATCCATACTAGCAATAACAGAAGAAGTAGATTGACGTGCAATAATACCAGTTTCTAATTTTACAAAATTTTTACCATATTTAAATTCAAATATTTTATGTTCCAACAAAATAATTTCCTTAAATTAAAAATATTTTAATTAAAAAAAATATTAAATAAAATTAATTACGTAATTTTAGTTTTTTTACTAATTTCATATATTTATAAAAATTATTTAATTTAATATATTTTAAAATTTTACGACGTTTAAAAATTAAATTTAATAAACCAATTCTACCATGAAAATCTTTTTTATACATAGAAATATGTTTTCTTAACTTATTAATACGATAAGTTAATAAAACAACTTGTACACTACTAGAACCAGTATCATTTTTATGATTACCATAATTACTAATTATTTCATTTATATTTAAAAAAAATAATGACATAAAAAAAAATCTCATTTTACTTACATAATACAATTAAAAAAAAAATAAAAATATATAAAAATATTAAAGTCCTACTTTTAGGACTTTAATATTATTATTTATAATAATTTATTTAAAATTTAAATAAATTAATTACATCATTCCTCCCATACCACCACCCATATTATTTCCATTCATACCAGAACCAGGAACACTAGGTTCTGATTTATCATCTCTTGGTAAATCAGTAATCATACATTCTGTAGTAACCATTAATCCAGCAACAGAAGCAGCATATTGTAAAGCAGATCTAGTAACCTTTGTAGGATCTAAAATTCCCATATCAATCATATCACCATACTTTTCAGTAGCAGCATTATAACCATAATTTCCACTACCTGCTTTAACATTATTAGCAACTACAGAAGGTTCATCACCAGTATTAGAAACAATTTGACGTAAAGGAGATTCCATAGCTCTTAATGCAACTCTAATACCAACATTTTGATCTTCATTTTGAGCAGTTAAATTATTTAATCTTTCAGCAACTCTAACTAAAGCAACACCACCACCTGCAACAACACCTTCTTCTACAGCAGCTCTAGTAGCATGTAAAGCATCTTCTACTCTAGATTTTTTTTCTTTCATTTCAACTTCAGTAGCAGCACCAACTTTTAATACAGCTACTCCACCAGCTAATTTAGCTACTCTTTCTTGTAATTTTTCTTTATCATAATCAGAAGTAGCTTCATCTATTTGCTGACGTATTTGATTAATCCTATTAGAAATATTTTTTTGACATCCAGATCCATCTATAATCGTAGTAGTATCTTTATTTATTATAATTTTTTTAGCACTACCTAAATCTTCTAAAGTAGATTTTTCTAATTCCATTCCTATTTCTTCTGAAATAACAGTACCATCAGTTAAAATAGCTATATCTTGTAACATAGACTTACGTCTATCACCAAAACCAGGAGATTTAACAGCCGCTACCTTAACTATACCTCTCATATTATTTACTACTAATGTAGCTAAAGCTTCACCTTCAACATCTTCTGCAATAACTAATAAAGGTTTATTTGATTTAGCAACAGATTCTAACATAGGTAACATTTCACGAATATTAGAAATTTTTTTTTCTACTAATAAAATAAAAGGATTATCTAATTCAACTATACCAGAATCATTCTTATTAATAAAATAAGGAGATAAATAACCTCTATCAAATTGCATTCCTTCAACAACATCTAATTCATCTTGTAAACCAGTTCCTTCTTCAACAGTAATAACACCTTCTTTACCAACTTTTTCCATAGCTTGAGCTATTAAAGAACCAACTGTTTCATCAGCATTAGCAGATATAGTACCAACTTGAGCAATAGATTTTGAATCAGAACAAGGAACAGATAATTTTTTTAATTCTATAACTGAAGCATTAACTGCCTTATCAATACCACGTTTTAAATCCATAGGATTCATACCAGCAGCAACAGCTTTTAAACCTTCATTAACTATAGATTGAGCTAAAACAGTAGCAGTAGTAGTTCCATCACCAGCAACATCATTAGCCTTAGAAGCTACTTCTTTAACCATTTGAGCACCCATATTTTCAAACTTATCTTCTAACTCTATTTCCCTTGCAACTGATACACCATCTTTAGTAATAGATGGAGCACCAAAAGATTTATCTAAAACTACATTACGTCCTTTAGGACCTAAAGTAACTCTTACCGCATCTGCTAAAATATTTACTCCACGTAAAATTTTTGATCTAGCATCATTACCAAATTTAACATCTTTAGCTGTCATAAATTATTTACCTTTAATATATTAATTTAAAATTATTCAATAATAGCTAAAACATCATTTTCAGACATAATTAAAACTTCTTTATTATCTAATTTTTCAGTTTTTATACCATAACCATCATTAAAAATTACTAAATCACCAATTTTAACATCAAGAGGTTTTATACTACCATTATCAAGAATACGACCTTTACCAACAGCTAATACTTTTCCACGAGTAGATTTACCTGCAGAAGAACCAGTTAATACTATACCACCAGCTGATTTAGATTCAATATTCTTACGTTTTACAATAATACGATCATGTAATGGACGAATCTTCATTTTTAATACATTCTCCTATATAATTAAATTATTTTTAATATTATAATACATTATACTTAATATATAATAAAATAAATTATATTTAATTTATTAATTAATATATATTATTATAATAAAAATAAATATATAAATTTCAAGATAACAAATAAACTATAAATTTTTACATATTTGACATATTTAAATATATTAAATATAATTAACATCATAATAATTCAAAAAAAATTAAGTTAATATGAATTTAAATAATAAAAAAATTATAATAATAATTTTTAATGTTCCAAACAAAAAAACAAAAAAACTAATTTCAAAAAACCTCCTAAAAAAAAAATTAGTATCATGTATAAACATAAATAAAGTAAAATCTTACTATTATTGAAATAACAAAATAAAAAAAAAAAAAGAAATAAAAATAATTACAAAAAGTTTTTTACATTTAGAAAAAAAAATTAAAAAAATTATATATAAATTTCATACATATGAAATACCAGAAATTTTAACATTAGATATTTTAAAAATAAATAAAAAATACTTAAATTGAATGATAAAAAATATAATTTAATATAATAAAAAAAAGCCCAGATAGCTCAGTTGGTAGAGCAGAGGACTGAAAATCCTCGTGTCGGCGGTTCAATTCCGCCTCTGGGCATAGTACTATTTTAATTTAAAAAAAAATAAATATATTAATAAAATTAAATACTTTTTATACGTAAATAATCTTTTATTTTTTTAATAGTATTTAATTTTAAAATATCTGAAGCTAATTTCTTAGAATATGATAAAGAAAAGTTACGAATAATACTTTTAATTTTAGGAATATAATTTGAACTCATACTTAATTCATCTAAACCTAAACCAATTAATAATAAAGTAACATTTTCATTTCCAGCTAATTCTCCACACATACTTATTTTTTTACCTTTACTATGAATAGAATCAATAATATATTTAATTAAATGTATAACGGAAGGAGATAAAGGTTCATATAAATATGAAACCATAGAACTATTTCTATCTACAGCTAAAGTATATTGAATTAAATCATTAGTACCAATACTAAAAAAATCTAATTCATCAGATAAATAATTTGATATTATAGCAGCAGATGGTGTTTCAATCATTGCTCCAATTTTTATATTTTTATTAAAAGAAATTTTATTTTTATTTAATTCAAATTTAATTTTATTAATTTCATCTTTTAAAAAAAAAACCTCTTCCATTGAAATTATCATAGGAAACATAACACGTATATTACCATATACTGAAGCTCTTAAAATAGCCCTTAATTGAGTATGTAATATATCTTTTCTATCTTTATATATTCTTATTGATCTTCAACCCAAAAAAGGTACATCTTCTTTAGGAAATTTCATGTAAGGTAAAAATTTATCTCCACCTAAATCTACAGTACGTATAGTAATTACTTTATTATCCATAAATTTAGCTATTTCTTTATAACAAAGAAATTGTTCATCTTCAGATGGAAACGAATTTCTATCCATAAACAAAAATTCAGTACGATACAAACCAATTCCTTCAGAACCATTATTTAAAACATCATTTATATCTTTATTATTACCTATATTAGACAATAATTTAATTTTATAATTATCAGAAGTAATAGAAGGTAAATTTTTTAATTTATTTAATTTTTTTTTATTTAATAAAAAAATTTTTTTTTTCTTTTTAAATTTACATATAATTTTTTTATCAGGATTAATATATATGTTATTTTTAAAACCATCAATAATAATATAATCATTATTATGAATAATATTCATTATATTACTAACTTTTATAACTCCAATTAAACCTAATGATTTAGATATTATAGAAGTATGTGAAGTTAAACTTCCAAATTCTGTAACAAAACCAACTACATTATTTAAATCAAATTGAATAATTTGAGAAGGAGATAAATCTTTAGAAAAGATAATTATCTTCTCTTTTTTATTCAAAAAATTAAAATTTAATAAATTTAAACCTTTAATATTATAAATTAATCTTTTACCTATATCATATATATCACTAATACGTTCTTTTATATACAAATTATCTAATTTTTTTATGGAAGAAATTTGTTTTTTTATAACTTTTTCTACAGCTGCATCAGAAAATAAAAATTTTTTTTTTATTAATTTAATAATATCATTAACAAATGAATTATCTTTTAATAAAATTATATAACCATCAAATAACAATTTTTTATCTTTATCAGATAAAGAAGATTTTATTTTTTTAAATTGTTTTATAGTTTTTGCATGTGCCTTTAAAAAAGAAGAAATTTCAAAATCAACATCACTTGGATTTATATTTTTATAATTAATACAAATATTTTTTTCACGTAAAATAAAAGCATAACCAAATGAATAACCAGAAGATATTGATAAACCTTTAATAATCATAAACATACCTTTTACAAATTGTAAAAAAAAATATATACTTTATTATATTAATAAAGTATTAAATTACATAAATTAAATAATTATTCTTTAAATGAATTAATTAAATTAAATAAATAATTTACAGCATCTTTTTCATCTTTACCATCAGCAATAATAGTAATTACATCACCATAAGAAATTCCTAAAGTTTGAATTTTAAATAAACTTTTAGCATCAATAATTTTATTACGTAACTTAATTTTTATTTTAGATGAAAATTTTCTAGCTTTCTTTACAAATTTTGTAGCAGGTCTAATATGAAAACCATTTAATAAATTAATATTTATATTTTTTTTTATCATTTAATACTACTCCTTTAAAAAAAATTAAAATATTTTACTAATAAAAATAATAAATAAATATATTTAATTAATATTACGTAATATAAAATATATTTTAACATATATAAAATATTAATTTTATTAAATAAAAAACTGATAAAAAAATACATAATTTTTTTTAAAAAAAAATAAATTAAATAATCCAATTTAATATTATGAAAAAAATATTTTTTATAATAATAATATTATTAATTACAAAAATTACTTTTGCTAAAAAAATAATAAAAGAAGAAAATAAAAACAAAATTTATATAGGAAAAAAAATAGGATGATCAAAATTTACAGACTTAGAATATATAGATCAAGAATTTAAAAATTATTCAAATTTTATAAATAAAAACAAAATAAATACAGGATTATTTATAGAATATAAAAAAAAATATTTAAATTTTGAATTAGGATATAATTCATTAGGTACAATAAAAAAATACGGAAAATTTATAATAGAAACATTTAATTCAAAAATAATAAATTCATCAACAATAATAAAATATAAAATATCAAAAAAAAAAAAAATAAATTTATATATAAAAATAGGAAATACATTAGTAAAATCTATATATAAAAAAAAAAATAAAATAAAAAATAAAAAAATATATATATCTAATATATCTTTATCACCTATATTATCTATAGGAATAGAAAAAAAAATATATAAAAATACATATTTAGGTATAGATTATCAATGAATATATAATTTAGGAAATAAAAATATTTTTAACGATGAACCAGAAAATATATCTTTAAATTTATATATAAAAAAAAAAATAAATTATATAAAAAAAAAGCATACATTAAAAAATAATTTTTATTTAAAAAAAAAATATATAAATATAAAAATAAAATTTTATAAAAAAAAAAATATAAATTATAATACAAAAAATATAATTTATAAATTAATAAAATTAATAAAAAAAGAAAAAATCAAATTAATATTTATAAAAATTAAAAATTATACAACAAAAAAAAATAACAATAAAAAAAATATTGAAAAATATTTTTTTTACAAAAAAATATATAAAAAAAAATATATATATAAAACAATAGAAAATATTATAAATATAATTAATAAAAAATATATTAATATAAAAAAAATATTCAAATTTAATAATTTAATTTTTATAAAAATTAAAATAAATAATTAATCAAAATTAAAAACAAAAAGTAAATTAAAAATTTTTCTAAAGGAAATATTAGAAGATAAAAAATCTTTAAAATTAATTTTATTTAAATTTATATCTATTTTTAAACTAATTAAAGTATATCATAATTTTAAATTATCAAAATTATTTTTAATATTATTAATAATAAAATTTGAGTTACTTATATTAAGTAATTTTATCTTATTTAAATTCTTATATATAATATTAATTCCACCAATTTTATTTAATAAATAAGAAGCTTTTTTTAAACCTATTCCTTTTATTCCAGGAATATTATCAGATTTATCTCCACATAAAACAAATAAATCCTTTATTAATTTAGGATATATACCATACTTATAAAATACATTTTTACAATTAAAAACAATATTTTTATTAACTAATAAATAAACATTTTTATTAACTAACTGCAAAAAATCTTTATCATAAGATAATATATATATATTACAGTTATTAAAAAAAAAACTATTTATTTTATAAACTAAACTAGCTATTATATCATCACCTTCAAATAAAGGTAAAGACAAAATTTTAACACCTAAAAAAAATAGAAATTTTTTTATTTTTCTTATATAAAGTAATAAATCACTAGAAATTGGACTACGATTAGATTTATAATTCTTATATAATTCATTTCTAAAACTTTTTCTACTATAATCAAAAATAAAAAAAATATAATCAGGATTATATAACTTATATTTACTATATATCATATTTAAAAAAATATAACAAGATTCTTTATGATTAAATATTTTTTTTTTATAATTAACAATATAATAAGATTTATATATATATAAAGTTGAATCAATTAAAAAAAATTTTTTTTTCATCTAAA